>NZ_JBHJQP010000178.1:0-16199 GCF_042262625.1 Streptomyces sp. NPDC056347
CCTTTGTGGGGGCTCCCGGCCACCGCCCCGGCCATCACCTGCCCTTCGGACTGGCGGGTTTCGGCGGCGGAGGGGCAGTCAAACGCGTTGACTGCGGATGCTGTCGGCTGGAGCGACTACTTGGTGACGCCGAGCTGGACGTAGTCGTAGCGGCCGTTGTAGGCGTCGGACATGTAGGCGTTCGTCAGACGGCTGCCGCGCCAGGTGATGTTCTTCTCGTAGAGGAAGGGCATCCAGTCGGCCTGGTCGAGGATCCGCTTGTCGAGCTCCTTGTAGACCTCACCGGCCTTGACCGCGTCGGTCTCGGCGATCGCCTTGTCGAAGAGCCCGTCGATCTTCGGGTCATTCAGCTGCGACTCGTTGTAGTTGCCGGTCTCCGCGAGGAAGCGGCTGTCCCACAGCGGCTGGCCGAAGCCCTGGCCGGACGGGAAGTCCGGGCCCCAGCCGCTCATCGTCATGCCGTAGCCGCGCTTCTTCACGACGGACGGCGAGCCGGTGATGCTGGACGACTCGGCGCCGTCGATCGGGTCCACCTCGACCTTGATGCCGACCTTGCCGAGCTGCTCCTGGAGCGCCTCGGCGGCGTCGACCTCGCCCGGGTTGTTGTTACGGGCGCTGAGCTTGGTGGAGAAGCCGGTCGGCTGGTTGCACTGCTTCAGCTCGTCCTTGGCCTTGGCCAGGTCCGGCTTGCCCTTGCGGGCGAGGACGCCGTACGGGTCGTAGTCGCTGTGGCCCTTGATGGAGGCCGGCAGGGTGCTGTTGGCGATCGCGCCACCGGCGAGCTCGCCGCCACGGGTCTGCTGGAGACCGGCGAAGTCCGTCGCGTAGAAGACGGCCTTGCGGCAGTGGACGTTGTCGAACGGCTTCGCGGTGTGGACCAGCGCGACGTAGCGGACGAAGGACGTCTGCATGTTGTCGACGCTGTCCTTGTGGTCCTGGACGGCGGTGACGCGGCCGGACTGGGTCATGCCGGTGCCGTTGAGGTCGACGTCGTAGTCGCCCTCCATCAGCTTCTTGTCGTTCTCCTCCAGGTTGGCGGAGATCGTCACGGTGACCTTGTCCGGGAGCGCGGCGCGCACCGGGTCGGAGGCCTTCTGCCACTTGTCGTTGCGGACGAGCACGATGCTCTTGCCCGGCTTGTACGACTCGAACTTGTACGGGCCGGCGGAGAACGGCCGCTGGGTGTACTTCGTGCCGGTGTCCTTGTCCGCCTTCACCGGCGAGCCGGACGGCATGGCGAGGAACTGCTCGAAGTCACCGTTGGGCTTGGGCAGCTTGAAGACGATGGTGTTGTCGTCCGGCGTCTCGATGGCCTTCAGGCCGAGCTTGTCCGCGGACTTGTCCTTGTAGGGGCCCTTGTACTCGCCCTTGGGGTCCAGCGTCTGCATGAGGTACTGCGGGCCACCGGTGATGGTGTCCGTCGCCCAGATGCGCTCGATGCCGTACTTGACGTCCTTGGAGGTCAGCTTGGAGCCGTCCTCCCAGGTCAGACCGGAACGCAGCTTGTACGTGTAGGTCTTGCCGCCGTCCGTGATCTCACCGGGGCCGGTGGCCAGGTCGCCGACCAGCTTGGTGGAGGCCTGACCCGGCTTGGTGTCGTAGGTGACCAGCTGGCGCGTGTAGAAGCGCATGAAGTCCCAGGCCATGCCGTAGTAGGCGCGCTGGGGGTCGGCGGAGTCGAGGTCCTGCTTGCCGACGAACTTCAGCGTCCCGCCCTTCTTGGTGGACGGGTTGGCGACCTTGTTGAACGCCGCGTTGTAGCCGGCGCCCTTCGACTTGCCGCCGCCCTCGCTGTCGCCGCCGCCGCACGCCGAGGTGGTCATCAGCGCCGCGACCACGAGGGCCGCACCCGCGGTGAGCCGTCGTTTCGAGGTGACTGTGGACATTTTCTCGCAACCTCCGAGATCGCGGTCCCAGGCAGTTGCTTGCCAAAGAACCATGGGAAGAGCCACCTGACGAAGCGGCAGGGGCAGGTCGTGGGCTAACGGGTTCCCTTGGGGTCCAGGGCATCGCGCAGCCCGTCCCCGAAGAGATTGAAGGCCAGCACGGTGATGAAGATCGTCACGCCGGGGAAGACCATGAACATCGGGTCGTGCTCGTACGTTTCCAGCGCGTCCCGCAGCATGCCGCCCCAGGAGGCGGTGGGCGGGCGGACACCGGCGCCGAGGAAGCTGAGCGCGGCCTCGGTGAGGATGTTGGTGGGGATCATCAGCGTGGCGTAGACGGTGATCGGCGCCACCAGGTTCGGCAGCAGCTCGCGGAAGAGGATGTGGACCCGCCCGCCGCCGAGGCTGCGGGCCGCCTCCACGTACTCCCGCTCGCGCAGCGAGAGCGTCTGGCCGCGGACGATGCGGCCCACGTAGGGCCAGCCGAAGAATCCGATGACGGCGATGAGCACGGCGATGCGTACGCCGCTGCCGGTGAGGCCGAGCAGGTCGTCGGGGAGGACCGACACCAGGGAGATGATGAAGAGCAGCTGCGGGAAGGACAGCAGCACGTCCATGACCCGGCTGATCACCGCGTCCACCCAGCCGCCGAAGTATCCGGCGATGATCCCGAACAGGGTGCCGAGCGCGACGGCGACCAGGGCCGCCAGGAACGCCACCAGCAGGGAGATCCGGGCGCCGTAGACGATCCGGCTGAAGATGTCGCGGCCCTTGTTGGGCTCGACGCCGAAGAGGTAGTCGCCGCTGACCCCGCCGAGACTGCCCTGCGGAAGGTTGGTCAGCGGGTCGAGCATGTCCTGGTGGAACTCGTTCGGCGGGTGCCCGAACAGGCTGACGATCAGCGGCGCGAAGATTGCCACCAGGACGAGGACGAGAACGGTGATGCCGCCGGTCAGCGCGACCTTGTCCTGCTTCAGACGGTTCCAGGCGATCTGCTTGAGCGACCGTCCCTCGACCTTCTTCGCCCCGGAGTCGACCGCGGGGCCGCCGACCGCGTCCGGATCCGCTTCCCTGGTCGGCTCGTGCAGTGGTGCCGTCATCGTGGCAAGGACCCCTCTCAACCGGCGGTGGCCGGGCCGAACTGGCCGCTGTGGCGGCACGGATCAGTCAGTCGTACGCGGAGCGGCAAGACGCCCTTGCTGCCGGAGTCTTCATTGCCGTCACTACAGGTAGCCATACCGGTAGGCGAATGGATGCCTAACCGTGATGCGGTCCTGGGTGTTCCGTTATCCGGACGCGGGCGAACGCCCGCCGAACACAGGTCAGTTGATGCGCAAGGGGGCAGCGGATCGGATTAGCGGTGCAATCGTCACCAGGGGTGCGCAGTGCGCAAATACCGGACATTGAAGGGCTGATGACCCCGGACCGGGGTGAACACGTTCCGGATCAAGGCGAGTTGGCGCCTTATGCGAACGTTGCGGAAAACCGGAAGCGTAACGTCGCATTCCGGTCTTCGTCGCTTCGGCGGCTTTTCCACCCGTACGCGGGGAATGGCGGGTACCGGTCGGCGGGGAGCGGCGGGTACCCGTGTGCGGGGAGCGCCGATTGCCCGGGCGCGGGCCCCGCGGCGGCTGTCAGTACGTGGACTGCGACCGTGGCCAGCACGCGGACGTCGGGGGTGGCCAGCACGCGGACGTCGGCGGCTGTCAGTACGCGGACGTCGGCGGCGGTCAGTACGTGGACTGCGGCGGGTAGCCGTATCCCGTGGCGGGGGCCGCCGGGGCGTGTGCCTCGCGGTCGTAGAACGGGCGGGCGTTGGCGCGCAGCCACATCGCGACCGGGTCGTACTCGTCGGACATCGCGACGGTGGAGACCGGCAGCCCGTCCGGGACGGCGGAGATCGACTGCTGCATCATCGTGCGGGCCGCGTCCACCGCGGCCGGGCCGGTGTCGTAGAGGTCGAGCCCGATGGTGAGGTACGGGGCGCCGAGCGCGGGCTGCACCCAGGCGCGGCGCAGCGAGCGGACCGCGGGGGTGCGGTGGGCGTTCTGCGTGAGCAGGGCGTAGAACTGCGGGATCTCGATGGCCGGCTCGGTGAGGCGGAGCGGGCCCGCGGGCATCCGGTCGAGGCCGGTGGCGATCCGGCGCAGGTCCAGCCAGGGGATGCCGACGCCGCCGCCGGGGGCGTGCGGGTTGAGCCAGATGCCCCAGCGGTCGGGGAAGAGGGCGCGGGCGATCTCCAGGCCGTCGACCAGTTCGTGGGCGCGGTTCCAGCCGCTGGCGGAGAGCTCCTGGGCGGAGGTCACACAGGGGGCGTAGCCGAGGCCGTCGATCTCCATGTTCCCGTACTGGGCGTCGGGCGATCCGGCCCGGCCCTGCCACAGCAGCATCCAGATCCGGCCGTGGGCGAGGGCCTGGAGCAGCGCCTCGTACGCGTCGTAGCGTCCGGGCGTCACTTGGCGCAGCATGTGCTCGACCTGCCCGGCCGCCGCGGTGCCTGACGCACTCACCTGGTCCCGCCCCTCTTCGATCCACTGTGCCGGCCGGCCGCTCCCGGGCACACGGGTGCGGCCGGTGCCGAGGCACCCGCCATGAAACCAGCTTATGCGCCGGTCATGACACCGACTTGACGCCATGGTGCGCGGCGGTGCCCAGCTCCCGGGTGGCCAAAAACGCGCATGAGGCGTTCCGGCGCCCGGCTACCGGCCCGCCCGCTGGTAGAACGGCCGGACCGTCTCGCGCATCCAGTCGCCGACCGGGTCCTGGGCGACATCGAGCAGCACCAGGTTGACCGGCCAGGGCAGCGCGACGCGGCCCAGGGCGCGGCCGAGGGCGTCCATCGGGGCGTTGCGCGCGTCGTCCTCCCAGGCGGAGAGCTCCACGCCGACGAAGAGGACGGGTTCGCCGCCCTCGATGCTGGCCAGTGCGCGGCGGGCGGTGACCACGACGCCGCTCTCCTCGAACTCTCCGGCCGCCGCGGCGAGGAAGTCGACGGGCTCCTCCTGCCAGTCCGGCTCGAAGAGCCGGACCCGGCCGCCGCCGGCCGGGCCGTCGAGCGGGGTGCGGCCGGTCCGGCAGAGCTCGGCGACGGCCGGGGGCGGCAGCGGCATCCCGACCGCGCCGCCCGGGTTCACCACGATGCCGAGCTGCGGCGGCAGCCCGCGGGCGAAGTCGCGGGCGGGCGCGACCGTGAAGGACATGTGGCTGCCGACGCAGGCGAGGAACTGCTGCTCGGAGCTGAAGACGGGGACGTACGCGGCGCCGTCGAGCTCCATCGTCGGCAGGTCGAGGGACGGGGAGTCGGGTCCGCCGCCGTTGGGCAGCGGCACCCAGACCTGGTTGCGGCCGAGCACCTCGACGAGGCGCCCGCCCGCCTCCGGGTTGCCCACCGAGGCCATCAGCACCTCTTCGAGCTCATTGGCCGGCCATCCGCTCTGCGGATGCGCGGCCTGCGCCGGAATGTCCACTGCTTCCCCTGCTTCCCCTTCATCACCCACGCTTCCGCGCTTCCGCGCAGAAGGTTAGCGCCCGGCCCCGGGCCGCCCGGCCGTGAAGACGATCCGCCCGAGCCGCCCCGCCGCCTCCCGGTCCAGCAGCACCGCCGAGGCGCAGCCGGCCGGGAGGACGCCGTCCGCGGTCGCCGTCAGCAGCCGTCCCACCGCTCGGCGGTGCCGGGCGAAGGCGTACGCGGACACCCCGCGCCCGCGCTCGCGCTGCCCCTCCCGGGCGGTCTGCGGGCTGACGTCGAGGAGGACCAGGTGCAGGAGCCGGCCCCGGCGCCGGGCGGCCCGGGCCAGCCAGCCGCGTACCCACGCCTGGGTCCCGCAGTCGTGGACGACGGCGGACTCACCGGAGCGCAGCACCCGCCACAGCCCCCAGTAATGGGCGGCGCGCACGAGCGGGCGGTAGAGGGCGTAGGGAAGTAAGCGGGGCATCACCCCCGCCCAGCGGTCCCGGGTGTCCTGCGAGTCGACGGCGTGGGCCGCCACCACCACCCGCCGGATCAGCGTGGACTTCCCGCTGCCGGGCAGCCCGGAGACCACCACCACATCGCCCGCGGCGAAGTGCAGCCCGCGCGGGCTGCGCCCGGCCCGGTCCCGCAGATCCCGCACGACGGGCACGAGCCCGCCGGGCGCCTCCCGCGCCGGAGCCCCGGACCGCGCGGCCACCGCGCCGTGCGCGACCCCCGTGGTCGTCGCGTACCGCTGCAACGTCATCGCCCTCCCCCATGGTCGGCTCACCCCAGACCCCATGCCCATGAAGTGTAAAGAAAAGGTAATGCGGCACAACCGCCCGTGCCGATGAATTCCAGCGGGGTACCGGGGCCCCATTCCGGTGCGATGCGTGCGATGATGACCCGGCCAACTGCATAAAGGCCGCTTGAATCCGCGCGGGAGAGTCCCGGTCACTGTCCGTGCCGGGCGCCGAAGGAGCAAGTTCCTCCCTTGAATCTCTCAGGCCCCGTACCGCGTGGATGAGGCAGATCTGAAAAGCGGGCCGCTTCGCGGCTCCACCCAAGGTGCAAGCCGAACCCGTCCGGGGCTCTCGGCGAACCTCTCAGGTTCCGATGACAGATGGGGAGGGTTCGCCCATGTCGTCATGTTCCGGGAGTCACACTCATGAGCACCGCACCCCGCCTCACCGCCCTCGATGCCCTGCACCGTTCGCTGGGCGCGACCATGACCGACTTCGCGGGCTGGGACATGCCCCTGCGGTACGCCAGTGAGCGCGACGAGCACAACGCGGTGCGCACCCGGGCCGGTCTCTTCGACCTGTCGCACATGGGCGAGATCACCGTCACCGGCGCCGGTGCGGCCGCCCTCCTGAACTTCGCGCTGGTCGGCAACATCGGCACGGTCGCCGTGGGCCGCGCCCGCTACACGATGATCTGCGCCGAGGACGGCGGCATCCTGGACGACCTGATCGTCTACCGGCTCGGCGAGACCGAGTACATGGTCGTGGCCAACGCGGGCAACGCCCAGATCGTGCTGGACGCGCTGACCGCGCGGGCCGAGGGCTTCGACGCCGAGGTCCGCGACGACCGCGACGCGTACGCGCTGCTCGCCGTCCAGGGCCCCGAGTCCCCCGCGATCCTGGCCTCGGTCACCGACGCCGACCTGGACGGTCTGAAGTACTACGCCGGGCTGCCGGGCACCGTCGCCGGGGTTCCCGCGCTGATCGCCCGTACCGGCTACACCGGCGAGGACGGCTTCGAGCTGTTCGTCGCCCCCGCCCACGCCGAGCAGCTGTGGAAGGCGCTGACCGAGGCGGGCGCCGGGCGCGGCCTGGTGCCGTGCGGGCTGTCCTGCCGCGACACGCTGCGCCTGGAGGCGGGCATGCCGCTGTACGGGCACGAGCTGACCACCGGGCTGACCCCGTTCGACGCCGGTCTCGGCCGGGTCGTGAAGTTCGAGAAGGAGGGCGACTTCGTCGGCCGCAAGGCCCTGGAAGCCGCCGCCGAGCGCGCCGAGACCGCCCCGCCGCGCAAGCTGGTCGGCCTGGTCGCCGAGGGCCGCCGGGTGCCGCGCGCCGGATTCCCCGTGACCGTCGGCGGCGAGGTCGTCGGCGAGGTCACCTCCGGCGCCCCCTCGCCCACCCTGGGCAAGCCGATCGCCATGGCCTACATCGACGCGACGCACGCCACGCCCGGCACCGCGGGCGTCGCGGTGGACATCCGGGGCAGTCACGAGCCGTACGAGGTCGTGGCGCTGCCGTTCTACAAGCGCCAGAAGTGACGCCGGGCGCCGCAGGCGAAGCCGGGCGCCGGAAGTGACGCCGGACGCCGCGAGCAAGGCCGAGCACCGGAAGTGACGCCGGACACCGGAAGTCGCATCGGGCGCCGGGAGCGGACACCGGCGCCCCGCAGAGAATTCACGGCCGCGTCGCAGAAGTGACGCAGTCGCGTCTCACACCGTAAGACCACCGTTCATCAGCACTCCCCCGCGTACAGGAGAATTCAGGTCATGAGCAACCCCCAGCAGCTGCGGTACAGCAAGGAGCACGAGTGGCTGTCGGCCGTCGAGGACGGTGTGGCCACGATCGGTATCACCGAGCACGCCGCCAACGCCCTCGGCGACGTCGTCTACGTCCAGCTCCCCGAGGTCGGTGACACGGTGACCGCGGGCGAGACCTGCGGCGAGCTGGAGTCGACCAAGTCCGTGAGCGACCTGTACTCGCCGGTGACCGGTGAGGTCACCGAGGCGAACCAGGACGTCGTGGACGACCCGTCGCTGGTGAACACCGCTCCCTTCGAAGGCGGCTGGCTGTTCAAGGTACGCGTCGCGGAGGAGCCGAAGGACCTGCTCTCCGCCGACGAGTACACCGAGTTCTCCGGCAACTAAAGAGACCCCAAGGGACCACCTGATGTCGCTTCTCAACTCCTCCCTCCACGAGCTGGACCCGGATGTCGCCGCCGCCGTCGACGCCGAGCTCCACCGTCAGCAGTCCACCCTCGAGATGATCGCCTCGGAGAACTTCGCTCCGGTCGCGGTCATGGAGGCCCAGGGCTCCGTCCTCACCAACAAGTACGCCGAGGGCTACCCCGGCCGCCGCTACTACGGTGGCTGCGAGCACGTCGACGTCGTCGAGCAGATCGCCATCGACCGGATCAAGGCGCTGTTCGGCGCCGAGGCGGCGAACGTCCAGCCGCACTCCGGTGCGCAGGCCAACGCCGCCGCGATGTTCGCGCTGCTCAAGCCGGGCGACACGATCATGGGCCTGAACCTGGCCCACGGCGGTCACCTGACCCACGGCATGAAGATCAACTTCTCCGGCAAGCTCTACAACGTGGTCCCGTACCACGTCGACGACACCGGTGTCGTGGACATGGTCGAGGTCGAGCGGCTTGCCAAGGAGTCGAAGCCGAAGCTGATCGTCGCCGGCTGGTCGGCGTACCCGCGTCAGCTGGACTTCGCCGCCTTCCGCCGGATCGCGGACGAGGTCGGCGCGTACCTGATGGTCGACATGGCCCACTTCGCGGGTCTGGTGGCCGCGGGCCTGCACCCCAACCCGGTGCCGCACGCCCATGTCGTCACGACCACCACGCACAAGACCCTCGGCGGTCCGCGCGGCGGTGTCATCCTGTCGACGCAGGAGCTGGCCAAGAAGATCAACTCCGCGGTCTTCCCGGGCCAGCAGGGTGGTCCGCTGGAGCACGTGATCGCGGCCAAGGCGGTCTCCTTCAAGGTCGCCGCGTCCGAGGAGTTCAAGGAGCGCCAGCAGCGCACCCTGGACGGTGCCCGCATCCTCGCCGAGCGCCTGGTGCAGCCGGACGTCACCGAGGCCGGTGTCTCCGTGCTGTCCGGCGGCACGGACGTGCACCTGGTCCTGGTCGACCTGCGCGACTCCGAGCTGGACGGCCAGCAGGCCGAGGACCGGCTCCACGAGATCGGCATCACGGTCAACCGGAACGCCGTCCCGAACGACCCGCGCCCGCCGATGGTCACCTCGGGTCTGCGGATCGGTACGCCCGCCCTGGCGACCCGCGGCTTCCAGAACGACGACTTCACCGAGGTCGCGGAGATCATCGCCGCTGCCCTCAAGCCGTCCCACGACGCGGACGCGCTGAAGGCCCGTGTCGTCGCACTGGCCGAGAAGTACCCGCTGTACCCCGGTCTCGGTTAGTCCGGGCCGCAGTTCTCACCATGGGGCGGGGCACCGCGCACACTTGTTCGTGAGCGCGGTGCCCCCACCCTTGTCCCGCCCCGCACCACCCGGCAGACAACGTCGTCTACCAGCCCCTGAGGAGTTCCCGTGGCCATCTCGGTCTTCGACCTGTTCTCGATCGGCATCGGCCCGTCCAGCTCCCATACGGTCGGCCCGATGCGTGCCGCCCGCATGTTCGCTCGCCGGCTCAAGAACGAGGGCCTGATCGCCCACACCGCCTCCATACGTGCCGAGCTGTACGGCTCGCTCGGCGCGACCGGCCACGGCCACGGCACCCCGAAGGCGGTCCTGCTCGGCCTGGAGGGCGAGTCGCCCCGCACCGTGGACGTGGAGTCGGCCGACGAACGGGTGGAGCGCATCCGTGCCACCGGCCGGATCAACCTCCTGGGCATGCACGAGATCGACTTCGACGCCGACGAGCAGCTGGTCCTGCACCGCCGCAAGGCCCTCCCGTACCACGCCAACGGCATGAGCATCCACGCCTTCGACCACGAGGGCGCCCTGCTCCTGGAGAAGACGTACTACTCGGTCGGCGGCGGCTTCGTCGTCGACGAGGACGCGGTGGGCGAGGACCGGATCGTCCTCGACGACACCGTGCTCAAGCATCCCTTCCGTACCGGCGACGAACTGCTGCGGCTCTCGAAGGAGACCGGCCTGTCCATCTCCTCGCTGATGCTGGAGAACGAGAAGGCCTGGCGCACCGAGGACGAGATCCGCTCCGGGCTGCTGGACATCTGGCGCGTCATGCAGGCCTGCGTCTCGCGCGGCATGTCCCGCGAGGGCATCCTCCCCGGCGGCCTCAAGGTCCGCCGCCGCGCCGCGACCACCGCCCGCCAGCTGCGTGCCGAGGGCGACCCGCAGACCCACGCGATGGAGTGGATCACCCTCTACGCGATGGCGGTCAACGAGGAGAACGCGGCGGGCGGCCGCGTCGTCACCGCGCCCACCAACGGTGCCGCGGGCATCATCCCGGCGGTGCTGCACTACTACATGAACTTCGCGGCGGGCGGCGCGACCGAGGCGGAGAAGGAGGACGGCGTCGTCCGCTTCCTCCTGGCGGCCGGGGCCATCGGCATGCTCTTCAAGGAGAACGCCTCCATCTCGGGCGCCGAGGTCGGCTGCCAGGGAGAGGTCGGCTCCGCCTGCTCCATGGCCGCGGGTGCCCTCGCGGAGGTCCTCGGCGGCACCGCCGAGCAGGTGGAGAACGCGGCCGAGATCGGCATGGAGCACAACCTGGGCCTGACCTGCGACCCGGTCGGCGGTCTCGTCCAGATCCCGTGCATCGAACGCAACGGCATGGCCGCGGTCAAGGCCGTCACGGCGGCCAAGATGGCGCTGCGCGGCGACGGCAGCCACAAGGTCTCCCTCGACAAGGTCATCAAGACCATGAAGGAGACCGGCGCCGACATGTCCGTCAAGTACAAGGAGACCGCGCGCGGCGGCCTCGCGGTGAACATCATCGAGTGCTGAGCGGACAGGCCCCGGCCGGCGCGTTCGTTCATGTCCGCGCTGTCAGGGCCGTTCCTGTCCGCACGGCGGGCCAATCCCCGGCATCGCCCCGGGACGGACGCGGAGGCCCCCGGGACGCCCCACCGTGCCCCGCTCCCGGCGCGCGGTCGGCCGCCTCAGCAGCCGGCCGTGCCGCCTCGTGGCCGGGAACGGGGCCTGCTGGTGGATCCGACGGACCGTGCGGCTACTCTCGGCCCACCACGGCCCCGGTCGTGGCCAAGCCAACGCTTCGGTCTGTGAGGAGCACGCCCGATGGCTCGCACCACTCCACCACGTCCACTCGATGTCGAGACGCTGTTCCCAGAGGTGGCCGGTTATCGGAGGACGGCCGTTCGCCTGCATCCGCGCCTCGGCGATCCGGGCGCGCGGCAGAGCTCGCTCGGCGGACCCGTGCTCTGGCCGCTCCCGGAGCCCTGGCCCCACTGCGAGGACGACCACCCGGGCACGGCGTTCGCCCCTCCCGCCCAGGGGCCGGTCCCGCTCGTCCCGGTCCTCCAGCTGTTCGCGACCGACGTGCCCGACCTGGCCTTTCCCGGCGCCGCCGATCTGCTGCAGGTGCTCTGGTGCCCCTTCGACCACGAGGACGGCTACGTTCCCCGCCCCGAGGCGTACTGGCGGGACAGCTCCCTGAGCGACCTGCGGCCGGCCGATCCGCCCCGCCCGGCCGGCCCTCACGACGACTACCTTCCGGCCCCGTGCGTCCTGCACCCCGAGCGCGTCACCGACTACCCGAACTGGGACCTCCCGGACGAGGTCGCCGACGCGCTCGAAGCCAGATTCGAACAGCTGGAGGAGGAAACCGGCTGGTCCTACTGGTCCCACCTCTCCGTGTCGGACGGCATCAAGGTCGGCGGGTACCCGACGTGGACGCAAGAGCCCGACTGGCCGACGTGCCCCGCATGCGGTGTGCGCATGGAGCATCTCCTGACGATCAACAGCTCCGAGTTCGACGGCGAGAGCTGGCGCACGTGGCTGCCCGTCGAGGACACCCCGGCCACGGGAACCATCTGGGACCTTCCTTACGAACAACGCACCGGGATCCAGCGTCCCCCCGGGCTCATGCTCGGCGACATGGGCGGCATCTACCTGTTCGAATGCACCGGCTGCCCGGGCAGGCCCTTCGCCTACCGCTCGGACTGTTCCTGACCGCGCGCGGCTTCGACGGCACCGGCACATTCCGTGTTCCGCCGCCTGCCGTCGAAACGCTCCAGTCCGATGGCGCCGTCGGCGGCGCGGGATCAGGAGCTGACCCGCGGGCCGCACCGATGCGCTCGACGTCATCGACAGGGCACTATCGAGCCCATGACCCCGCTGCCCTCCGCAGACCAGGCGTGGCTCATCTCCGAAGCCCCCTACGACAGCCCCGTCGCCCGCTCGCTCACCCGGGCGCTCCACCGTGAGCAGACGGCGACGTACGGCCGGGCCGACGACCCCGACACCACTGAGCCGGCCGAATTCGCGCCTCCGAACGGCGCGTTCCTCCTCGCCTTCCGGCCGGACGGCACGGCACTGGCCTGTGGTGGCTGGCGCAGCGCCTCCCGCACCACCGCTGAGATCAAGCGCATGTACGTCTCTCCGGCAGCCCGCGGCCACGGCCTCGGACGACAGGTTCTCCAGGCCCTGGAGGACGACGCCCGACGGCGCGGCATGAGCGAGGTCGTCCTGGAGACCGGCGTCAGCAACCTCGCCGCGCTCGCTCTCTACGCCGACTTCGGTTACGGCCCGATCGCCCCCTACGTCGCAGGCCGGGACCCGCGCATCAACCGGGCCCTGGGCAAAGCCCTGGGAACGCCCGCCGAGGGGCCCCGGTCCCGACGGGGGTGCCGGTCCGGCGGCCCTGGTCCCGCACGGAGACCGGGCCGATCGGGCCCGGTCGGGTGATCGAGCTCGGGGGCACCGCCGTCGGGTGAGGTGATCCGGCCGCGCCGGGCGAACGGACCGGACCACGTCCCGAGAGCTCCCGTGCCCGCCGGCCCGGTGAGGGGCCGCACACCGGGTCGCCCGCGCCTTCCGCCGCGCCCTGCCGGCCCCGGAAGGGCACCGTCCCGAACCGTCCACCGGGCTCCGCGGCGGGTCGGCGCGGCAACTCCGGTCCCCGCGCCGCTCGGCCGCTGACGCGGGTCGGCCGTGCGGTGGCCGCCGGAACGTCCAGCGGCGGCCGGATCGTCCTCGTACGCGTCCGGGGAAGCCGCCGGCCGCTCAGCGCAGGTGCACCGGCAGCGCCTCGATGCCGTAGACGATGGAGAGTTTGCGGAAGGCGAGGTCCTGCGCCGGGACGGCGAGCCGCATCTCCGGGAAGCGCCGGACCAGGGCCGGGTAGGCGACACGCAGCTCCATCCGGGCCAGTTCGGCGCCGACGCAGCGGTGGATGCCGTGGCCGAAAGCGAGATGACCGGCCGAGGGGACACGGTCCAGGTCGAAGCGGCCGTCGTCCGTGACGTACCCGGCATCACGGTTGGCGCCGCTCAGCGAGCAGAGCACCATGTCGCCCTCGGGGATCACCACCCCGCCGATCTCGATGTCCCGGCGGGCGAACCGCGGGAAGGCGATCTGCACCGCGGAGAGGTAGCGCAGCGCCTCCTCGACGAACGGGGCGGCCGTCGCGTCGTCGGTGCGTATCCGCTCCCACACGTCGGGGTTGCGGAGCAGTACGAGCGAGCCGAGCGCGATCGTGCTGGCGGTGGTCTCGAAACCGCCGGTGAGCACCCCGTCGGCGAGGCCGGCGAGTTCGTCGTCGCCGATGTCGTCACCGTGCTCCCGCACGATCATGCCGAGCAGCCCGTCCCCCGGATTGCGCCGCTGGTCCCTGACCACGCCCCGGAAGTACTCCATCGACTCCGACATCGCGCCGAACGGGGCGGTCGTGCTGGCTCCGAGGTCGAAGCGGTCCATGGCGAGCTGCTGGAAATCCGTACGGTCCTCGTAGGGCACTCCGAGCAGCTCGCATATCGTGAGCGACGGAATCGGCAGCGCG
Organism: Streptomyces sp. NPDC056347; assembly: GCF_042262625.1. Classification (NCBI taxonomy): domain Bacteria; kingdom Bacillati; phylum Actinomycetota; class Actinomycetes; order Kitasatosporales; family Streptomycetaceae; genus Streptomyces; species Streptomyces sp. NPDC056347. Next base: position 14,035 of record NZ_JBHJQP010000178.1, read on the forward strand.
AACTCCTTCACGAGGTCGACCGGGCCCGGCGCCGCCTCCATGGCGTCGAGCCGCTCCGCCACGATGGCGTCGATCCTGGGCGCCAGGCGCCGCAGCCGACGCATCGTGAACTCCGGGGTCAGGATGCGCCGCAGCCGGGTGTGCACCGGCGGATCGCTGAAGCCGAGCCCGCCGGGGCTCTGTTCGGCGGCCACCCCGGCGTTCGTCGCGAGATGGGCGAAGTCGGTACTGAAGCCGTCCGCCGAGCCGAGGACGGCCTTCGACTCCTGGTAGCCGGTGACCACCCAGGCATCCATGCCGAACGGCAGCGAAACCTTGTGCACGGGTCGCTTCGTCCGGGTTCTGGCCAGCTTGTCCACCGGGTCGAGCCCGTTCCTGCGCAGCATCATCAGCAGGTCGTCGGGGAGCAGCCGGACCGTCGAGGACCCGATCCCGTGCTTCTGGATCCGCGACAGGTAGCTGCGCCCGATCCGGGCGGTAATACGGGAACGGAACGTCATCGCGGTCAATCTGCACTCCAGTGGTCGTCATTCGGCCCGCACACCGGGTGCGGACGGGAAGAAGCGGATACGGAAAACGGGTGGGGGCATGGATAAGGACGTACGAACGGCAGGTCAGGATGCGCTCGCCGGCCGATGGCCGCACGGCATTCTGACTCACAGCGTGAGCGGGCGGTGCTCGTGCGCCACCGGATCTGTCGGCGGCCCGCGCGTACGGGGCCCGCACACGCCCCCTGCGTCCGGTTCGTCCCGTTGCTCGCCGCTGTCCCCGGCTCACCGGCCTCGGCTCCGTCGGGGCCGTGCTCGGGGGCGACTCGATCCGCTCCGACGGTGAAGGGCTCCAGCGGGGAGACCTAAGGTTCTGCGTCCGGACCCACCGCGTGGCGCTCCCCGGGGGATTCCTCGTACGCGCCCGGGGAAGCCGCCGGCCGACACCTGCCGAGAACGGACTACGGATGACCGGGTGACCGTGTGTGCCGACACCCGCCAGTAGCCTGTCGGCAGTGCAAGGGCGTCGACCGGGGCGGGTTCCGAATGAGCAGCGTATCGCCGCAGACCGTCCTCGGCCGGCTGCGGGCCGTCGCCTGGGACGACTTGGAGCCGGCCTTCGCCCACGGGCGTTCGCGCGCCCTGCTGATGCGCGAGCACATGCGCCGCGCGGCCCTGTGGGCCCGGGTCTGCGGCGCCGAGGAGAGGTGGCCGTTCTTCGACGTCACCGAGTACCTCGCCCCCGCGTTCGAGCCCGCTCCCGAGGTCGCGGCGGAGCTGGAGGAATACGTCCGGCGCATCGGCACCCCTTCCCTCCGGCGGGTGTGCCGCGGCGCGGTCCGCTGGGCCGCCGCGCGGTCCGAGGGCAGGGTCGAGCCACCCGAACTGCCCGAGCTGCCCGACCCCTACGAGCCGATCCTTCTGATGTTCGAGCGGGGCGGCGGCTATTCGATCGAGGAGTTCATCGATCTGTACGGCGTGATGATTCCTTACGGAACCCTTGACTCCAACGCGCGGGCCGCACCGTTCCTCTCGCCGGCGCACTCCACGCTCGACGTGCTCGACGCCCTCGACGCCGATGCGGACGGCCCGGTCACGTACTACGCGAAGATCAGTGACGGCTTCCCCGGGGACAGCCCGCGCGGCATCCTCCGGCGCCGGCCCGTCGGCCGGGACACGGAGACGCTCGACGAGGCGTTCACGCGCAATCTCCGCTGGGAGCCGACCGAGTACTTCCGGCGGCACGCACTCGGGCACAACGAGGTGGACCACGTTCGGATCACCGAATTCGAAGCCGCCGCGTTCATCGAAGCGACGACGAAGGGACTCGGCGCATCCCGCCGACCCGCCCACGGCCTGTAGGCGGCGTGAAGATCCGCCGAAGATCCTCGGCAGCCCCGCCGCGCCGGGAGGGCTTCCGCTCGCGGTGATGCGGTCAAGCGCTCCGTTTCCGCACCTCGTTCGCTCCTACGGCGCTTCGGTGGCCATGCCGCGGCCCGTCCACAGCCCCGAGGTCTCCGATTGCTTCAAGCCTCCCGGAGTTGATAGGCATGGGCAGTACGTTCGTTCGCTCGGGTTTGGCAGGGGGACTGGATGAAGTTCGACATGGGGTCGCAGGTTCTGACGACGTTGTCGTCGAAGTCGCGCGGGTCGAGTGATGATCTGGGGACGTTGATC
>NZ_JBHJQP010000179.1:0-16122 GCF_042262625.1 Streptomyces sp. NPDC056347
AACACGAAGAAGCCCCCGGCCGAAAGACCGGGGGCTTCTTGCTGAACCGAGCGGACGACCAGGTTCGAACTGGCGACCTCAACCTTGGCAAGGTTGCGCTCTACCAACTGAGCTACGTCCGCAAGCGCCGAAGCGCGAGACCTACTATACCCATCCTCGTTGCCGTGCGAGACGCACGGCGGCATGTCGGTTCTCCGCGCCGAGCTTCGAGACGGCCGAGGAGAGGTAGTTCCGCACCGTTCCCTGCGAGAGCGAGGCCCGCTCGGCGACCTCCGCGACGGGCGCCCCGTCCGCCGCCAGCGCCAGCACCTCGGCCTCGCGCGCGGTGAGCGGAGAGTCCCCCGCGGAGATCGCGTCGGCCGCCAACTCCGGGTCCACGTAACGATTTCCGGCGTGCACGGTACGGATGATCCCGGCCAGTTGTCGGGCGCTCACGGTCTTCGGCACGAAGGCCCGCACACCCGCCTCGAGCGCCCGCTTGAGGTGACCGGGCAGACCGTGACTGGTCACGATCATCGTCCGGCAGCCGGGCAGCTCGGCCCGCAGCGATGTGGCGACACTCACACCGTCGGCGCCCGGCATCTCCAGGTCGAGCACGGCCACATCGGGGCGGTGGGCCCGTGCCATGGCCAGCGCCTCCGGGCCGGTCGCCGCTTCCGCGACCACCACGAGGTCGTCCTCCAGCGCGAGCAGCGCGGCGAGCGCGCCCCGGATCAGGTGCTCGTCGTCGGCGAGCAGCACCCGTACGGTCGTCATCGTGCTTCCTCCTGGAGCGCGGGCGCCTTCTCGGTGGCGGGCTCTTCACCACGGGCGGCGGGCACCACCGCTCCGAGCGGCGCCGCCGGTTCGAGCGGGATCGTCGCGGTGAGGCGGAACAGGCCGCTCCCCGCCGGGCACGCCTCCAGCGAACCGTCGAGTACGCGCAGCCGCTCCCGCAGCCCGGCGAGCCCGGACCCGCCGGGCACGGGCCCGGCGCCCACCCCGGCGCCTCCCCCAGCTCCGTTCTCCGCCCCGTCGCTCTTCACCCCGTCGTTCTCCACCCGCAGCACGGCCGCGCCCGCCGAGGTGTTCAGCCGGATCGTGCAGCGGCGCGGGTCGCCGTGCCGCAGGACGTTGGTCGCCGCCTCGCGCACGACCCAGCCCAGCGCGGACTGCACGGGGCCGGGCAGCCGGTCGCCGGACTCCCCCGTCACCTCGCACTCGATCCCGGCCGCGCTCAGCACCCCGCGGGCACCGGCCAGTTCCGTGCTCAGGTCGGCCTCCCGGTATCCCCGTACGACATCGCGCACCTCCTGCTGCGAGGTGCGGGCTATCCGCTGCACCTCGACCATCTGGTCCACCGCCTCCGGCCTCCCCCGCTGGGCCAGCTCCACGGCCAGCTCGCTCTTCAGGGCTATGACGGCGAGGTTGCGGCCCATCACGTCGTGCAGGTCCCTCGCGAACCGCAGCCGCTCCTCGGCCACCGCGAGCCGGGCCTGGAGGTCGCGTGCGTCCTCCGCCTGCCACATCACCTTCAGGCTCCAGGCACTGGGACGTACGGAGATCAGCACGAGCAGGCTGCCGAAGAGCGAGGTCGGCACCACCCCCGCCAGCATCCCGCCCCGGACCCCGGCCACCGCGAGGACCACCACGCTCAGGGCCGTGAAGGCGAACGACTGGATGAGGAAGGTGCGCACCGGCACCAGCAGGCTCTGCGTTATGGCGAACGCGATCGGCGCGTTCAGCATCATGATGAGCAGCCCCGGATCACCCACCCCGTCGATCCCGACCAGCGCCGCGAGCAGTCCCAGGTTCACCAGCAACAGGAACAGCGGGGGCAGTTGGCGCTTTCCGGGAAAGACGGCGACATCGAGATAGTGCGCGTAGGACGACTCCACATTGCGGTTGCTGAGCAGGCACTGCGTGAGGTTCACGAGGAGCAGTGCCACGCCCAGCGCGATCGGCAGCGGAGCGTGGCGGATGTCCGACTTGAAGGGAGTCAGCTGCCAGGACAGGGTGAAGAGCCAGGGGATCACCGAGATGGTCAGCCGCGAGTAGAGATCGATCCGCTCCAGCTTGCTGCGCCGCTGCCAACTGCGGCGCCAGCCCCGCACGAGCACCGGCACGGCATGTCCCTTCTCAACGTCGCGGTTCCCAGCGGAACCGATGCTTCACAGCAAACACGGCGATCACGGTCCAGGCCAGCCCGGTCAGAGCGGCCATCAGCAGACCAGAACCCCTCGGTCCCGCCCAGCCAGCCCGTCCGGACGAGCGTCATCACGCCGGTCATCGGCAGGAATTCGCACACCGCCGCCATCCGGTCGGGCATGACGTCCAACGGGACGAAGAGCCCCGAACCCGTCATCGATATGAAGAACAGCGGGAGGGTGGTGAGCTGCGAGGTCTGCACTGTGCGGGTCACGGCGGAGGTGAGCGCGGCCAGCGCCGCCAGCAGCACGACGCCCAGCAGCAGGCCCGCCAGCAGCAGTTCGGGGCGGCGTGGCACGGCGAGGCCGAAGAAGGCCGTCCCGGCCGCCACGATCACTGCCGTCTGCGCCAGCGCCAGTGCGGCCGACGGCAGGGCCGTGCCGATGAGGATCTCCCGGTCCGTGACTTCGCCGGTGCGCAGCCGCTTCAGGACCAGGTCCTCGCGCCGAGCCACGTAGGCCGAGACCAGGTTCATGTAGACGGCCTGGACCAGCACGATGCCGATGCCGCCGGTGAGCGCGGCCGCGGCGACGCTCAGGCCCGTCCCGTCGAGCACGGACTGCTTGAGCGTCGACTTCATCGCCAGGACCATGGCGGCGGGCATCAGCAGGGCGACGGAGATCGCCGTCCTGTTACGGGCCAGCAGGGCCGCCTCGGCCCGTCCCAGGGCGGTGAGCCGGCCCCGGAGCGTCGTCGCCGACGCGGCCGGCCTGTCCGGTGCGGACGCCGCGCCGCCCGGCGCGATTGTCGGGGTCGTCATTACGCGGCCACTCCTTCGGGCTCCGACGCGCTCTGCGCGATGTCGAGGAATGCTTCTTCGAGCGAGGCCGACCGGGCGTCGAGACCGAGCAGCCGGACGTCCGACTCCCTGGCCCAGGTCAGCAGTTCGTCCAGCGACTCCTGAAGGCGGTGGGTGCGTATCTCGATCCGGCCGCCCTCGGCCGCGGCCCGCAGCCCCAGCGGCAGCCGGGCCGCCGGAACTCCCTCCGGGAGCCGGAACCGGATGCGGGAGGGACGGGAGGCCGTCACCTCGGCGGTGGTGCCCGCCGTCACGATGCGCCCCCGGTGCATGATCGCCAGCCGGTCGGCGAGCGACTCGGCCTCCTCCAGGTAGTGCGTGGTGAGCAGCACGGTGGTGCCGCCGTCGCGCAGCGCGCGCACCAGCTCCCAGGTGTCGCGCCGCCCCTCGGCGTCGAGCCCGGTGGTCGGCTCGTCCAGGAACAGCACCTCGGGCCGCCCGAGCAGGGCCAGCGCCAGATCGAGGCGGCGCCGCTCGCCGCCGGAGAGCTGCTTGACCCGCGCCCGCGCCCGGTGGCCGAGCCCCACCAGGCCCAGCGCCTCCACGACCGGGCGCGCGCCCGTGGTGCAGCCCGCCCACATCCGTACCGTCTCGGTGACCGTCAGGTCGGAGGGGAAACCGCCCTCCTGGAGCATCACCCCGATCCGGGGCCGGACGGCGGCGCGCTCGCGGAACGGGTCGTGGCCGAGCACCCGCACCGCACCGCCATCGGGCACGGCCAGGCCCTCCAGCACCTCTACGGTGGAGGTCTTTCCGGCGCCGTTCGTCCCGAGCAGGGCGAAGAGCTCGCCGCGCGCCACCGAGAAGGAGACGCCGGAGACGGCCTCGAAGCCGCCCCCGTAACGTCGCCGCACGCCGTCCGCCTCGATCACGAGGCCGCCTGGAGTCTTGTCGCTGGTCATGCCTACAGATTTCCGCCGGACCCGCGCCGGGGTCAGTGCGAGCTGTCATCACTGCCCATGACAAACGTCATGTGACGACAAGCACCGCAACGGGCAGGAAGCAGCGGGCAGAAACGGCGGCCAAAGAAACGGCCGGCCGGAAGCAGCGAGCGGGAGGCAGGAGGCAGGAACTGGAGGCAGCAAGCAGCTCGATACGACGAAGGCCCTGATCGATATCGATCAGGGCCTTCGTTTTCATCAAGAGCGGACGACGAGATTCGAACTCGCGACCCTCACCTTGGCAAGGTGATGCTCTACCAACTGAGCCACGTCCGCATTACTGCCGCTCATTGTACTCCTCGAAAGGAGATCCGCCGGGCGGTATGCGCATCACTCTACCCGATCCACCGGAGTGGTCGATAAGAACGATGCAGAGCGGGTGACAGGAATCGCACACTGCGCCTTCCCCCTGGAAGGGGGATGTTCTGCTACTGAACTACACCCGCACGCTGCGTGGGGTTCGGCTTTTCGGCCTTGCCCCTCGGCGTGCTCCAGACTTTAGCCGACCTGCGGGGGTGCAGCGCAAGTCGGTGCCCCCGAGGTGTCGCCGGAGCATCGACGGGACATCGCCGGAGCGTCCCCGAGCGGGCCGCCCCGGCACCCCCGGCCGTCGGTCAGCTCGCTTCGCGGAACGCCTCGTAGACCTTCTTGGGGATGCGGCCGCGGGCCGGCACCTCCATCCGGTGGGACCGGGCCCAGGCGCGCACCGCCGCCGGATCGGGGGCGAGCGACGTGTGCCGGTAGGACACGGGAGTCCTGCCGTGCCTGCCGGCATTCGACTGCTTCCGCCCCGCCGCCATGTACGGCGCGAGGACCTTGCGCAGTTTCTTCGCATTGGCGGGATTGAGGTCGATCTCGTACGACTTCCCGTCGAGGGCGAAGGAGACCGTTTCCGCCGCTGCTCCCCCGTCGATGTCGTCGGAGAGCGTGACCACTACGCGCTGAGCCACGGATATCGGTCCTTTCCTACGGTATCGGCGCCGTCCGGCGTGCGCCGATACCGGCCTTCCGGCCGGTAGGCGGATACTGCGCCGGCGGGCCGCCGACTGTTTAGGGCAATGCTGCATTCCCCGGTAATCATTTGTACAGCGACGGGCGCCGCATTGTGAAGCCCGCACAATTACCTGCGCGTGTCAGTCTTGTATGCGTACCGCGTATACGCACGTCGTATACCTTCCGCCTTCCGTCTTCCATGTGTGCCATCGGCTTCCACGCGCACCACCGGCGAAGATTCTTTTTGCAGGACTTTTCCCGCGCGTTGTCGCGCCCGATATCCAGACGTGATCTTCCACGTCATCCACCGCCTCCGATATCTACCCGCGTAGATTTTCTGGGCAGGTAGGCTGAGGGGACCTGCGGGGGTCTGGGGAGCCCCCCGGAGAAACAGCCGCACCACACCACCACCGGGAGTGCCAGTGGCACGCGTCGTAGTCGACGTCATGCTCAAGCCCGAGATCCTCGACCCGCAGGGACAGGCGGTGCAGCGCGCACTGCCCCGTCTCGGCTTCGAGGGAATCGCGGACGTACGTCAGGGAAAGCGTTTCGAGCTCGAGGTCGAGGGGCCGGTCGACGATGCCGCCCTCAGCCGTATTCACGAGATGGCCGAGACTTTCCTCGCCAACACCGTCATCGAGGACTTCACCGTGACGGTGGAGAAGGTCGAGGAGTCGAAGTGACTGCTCGTATCGGAGTCGTCACCTTTCCCGGCACGCTCGACGACAAGGACAGCCTGAGGGCCGTACGGGTCGCGGGCGCCGAACCCGTGTCGCTGTGGCACCGCGACAAGGACCTGCACCAGGTCGACGCGGTCATCCTGGCGGGCGGCTTCTCCTACGGCGACTACCTGCGGGCCGGAGCCATCTCCCGCTTCTCGCCGGTCATGGAGACCGTCATCGAGCAGGCGAAGGCGGGCATGCCGGTCCTCGGCATCTGCAACGGCTTCCAGATCCTGACCGAGGCGCACCTGCTGCCCGGCGCGATGCTGCGCAACAACCACCTGCACTTCATCTGCCGCGACCAGAAGCTGCGCGTCGAGAACGCGGAGACGGACTGGACCTCGGACTACTCCGCGGGCCAGGAGATCTCCGTACCGCTCAAGAACATGGACGGGCGTTACGTCGCCGACGAGCGGGTGCTCGACGAGCTGGAGGCGGAGGGCCGGGTCGCCTTCCGCTACCTGGGCATGAACCCGAACGGTTCACTGCGCGACATCGCCGGCATCACCAACGCCGCGGGCAACGTCGTCGGCCTGATGCCGCACCCGGAGCACGCCGTCGAGCCGCTGATCGGAACCGGCCGCACCGACGGTCTCGGTTTCTTCACCTCGATCATCAAGAAGCTGGTCAACGCATGAGCCTGGATACGGTCAAGCACGCGGCCGGGACCCCGGACACCGCGCAGCCCTGGAAGGAGCTCGGCCTCAAGGAGGACGAGTACGCCCGGATCCGCGAGATCCTGGGCCGCCGTCCCACCGGTGCCGAGCTCGCCATGTACTCCGTGATGTGGTCCGAGCACTGCTCCTACAAGAGCAGCAAGGTCCACCTCAAGCAGTTCGGCGAGAAGGTCCCCGCCAACGACGCGATGCTCGTCGGCATCGGCGAGAACGCCGGTGTGGTCGACGTCGGCCAGGGGTACGCGGTCACCTTCAAGGTCGAGTCGCACAACCACCCCTCGTACATCGAGCCCTACCAGGGCGCGGCCACCGGCGTCGGCGGCATCGTCCGCGACATCCTCGCCATGGGTGCCCGCCCGGTCGCGGTCGTCGACCCGCTGCGCTTCGGCGCGGCCGACCACCCCGACACCAAGCGCGTCCTGCCGGGCGTCGTCGCGGGCATCGGCGGCTACGGCAACTGCCTGGGTCTGCCGAACATCGGCGGCGAGGTCGTCTTCGACGCCTGCTACCAGGGCAACCCGCTGGTCAACGCCGGCTGCATCGGCGTGATGAAGCACGAGGACATCCACCTGGCCAAGGCCTCCGGCCCCGGCAACAAGGTGATCCTGTACGGCGCCCGCACCGGCGGCGACGGCATCGGCGGCGTCTCCGTGCTGGCCTCGGAGACCTTCGAGTCGACCGGCCCGGCCAAGCGCCCGGCCGTCCAGGTCGGCGACCCGTTCCAGGAGAAGCTCCTCATCGAGTGCACCCTGGAGATCTTCAAGGAGAAGCTGGTCGCGGGCATCCAGGACCTCGGCGGCGCCGGGCTCTCCTGTGCCACCTCCGAGCTGGCCTCGGCCGGTTCCGGCGGCATGCGCGTCGAGCTGGACACCGTGCCGCTGCGTGACTCCTCGCTCTCGCCGGAGGAGATCCTCATGAGCGAGTCGCAGGAGCGCATGTGCGCGATCGTCGAGCCGCAGCACGTGGACCGCTTCCTGGAGATCTGCGAGAAGTGGGACGTCATCGCCACCGTCATCGGTGAGGTAACCGAGGGCTCCCAGCTGGAGATCTTCTGGCACGGCGAGCAGATCGTGGACGTACCGCCGCGGTCCGTCGCCCACGAGGGCCCGACGTACCACCGCCCGTTCGCCCGCCCGTCGTGGCAGGACGCGCTCCAGGCCGACGACGCCGGCAAGCTGGCCCGTCCGGCCAACGGCGCGGAGCTGCGGGAGCAGGTCCTCAGGCTGGTCTCGTCCCCGAACCAGGCGTCGAAGTCCTGGATCACCGACCAGTACGACCGGTTCGTGCAGGGCAACACCGTGCTCGCGATGCCCGAGGACGCCGGCATGGTCCGGATCGACGAGGAGTCGAACCTGGGCGTGGCCATGGCGACCGACGGCAACGGCCGGTACGCCAAGCTCGACCCGTACACCGGCGCGCAGCTCGCGCTGGCGGAGTCGTACCGCAATGTCGCCGCCTCCGGTGCGAAGCCGCTCGCTATCTCGGACTGCCTGAACTTCGGTTCGCCGGAGGACCCGGACGTCATGTGGCAGTTCGCCGAGGCCACCCGTGGCCTGGCGGACGGCTGCCTGGAGCTGGGGACGCCGGTCACCGGCGGAAACGTCTCGCTGTACAACCAGACCGGTGAGACGGCGATCCACCCGACGCCGGTCGTGGCCGTGCTCGGCGTGATCGACGACGTCAACCGGCGTACGCCGGTCGCCTTCGCCGAGGAGGGCCAGCTCCTCTACCTGCTGGGCGACACGCACGAGGAGTTCGGCGGTTCGGCCTGGTCCGAGGTGATCCACGGACACCTCGGCGGCATGCCGCCGAAGGTGGACCTGGGCCGCGAGAAGCTGCTCGCCGAGATCCTGATCTCGGCCTCCCGCGACGGCATGATCGACGCGGCGCACGACCTCTCCGACGGCGGTCTGATCCAGGCGGTCACCGAGTCCTGCCTGCGCGGCGGGAAGGGTGCCCGGCTGGTCGTGCCGGACGGTCTGGACGCGTTCACCTTCCTCTTCTCCGAGTCGGCGGGGCGCGCGATCGTCTCCGTGCCGCGGAGCGAGGAGCTCCGGTTCAACGACATGTGCGGGGCGCGGGGTCTGCCCGTCGCCCGGATCGGTGTCGTGGACGGCGAGGAGATCGATGTCCAGGGCGAGTTCGGCATTCCGCTGAGCGAGCTGCGCACCGCGCACGAGGAGACCATTCCGGGTCTGCTCGCCTGACGCGCCTGTTCCTGACGAGGAAGGCCCCGCCCTGTCGATGGGCGGGGCCTTCCTCGTTCGTGGGCGGGGCCGTTCACGTACGGTCCTGGTACGGGGTTCCGGTGGGGTCCCGGCTCACCGGTGGAGCGGGGCGGGGGGCGGCGGCGCGGTGGATTCGGCGGCGTTCACGTCCGCCGTCCGCGGTTCCCGGCGGGACGGCAGCCGGGTCGCCAGTACCGCCGCCAGGAGCATCACCCCGGTCGCGGCCCAGAAGACCACGTCGGTCGAGGTGACGAAGGCGTCCAGTGCCTGCCGGCGGGCGGGGCCGGTCAGCCGGCCGATTCCGCTGGTCATGCCGCCGGGCCCGTGAGCCGCGTAGACCCTGCTGAGTACGGTGCCGAAGAGCGCGGCGCCCAGTGCGCCGCCGAGGGTCTGGAAGAAGCGGACGCCGGTGGTGGCCACGCCCAGCTGATCGGCCGGTGCGGTGTCCTGGACCAGTTGGATCAGCTGTCCCACGAGCTGTCCGAAGCCGATGCCCATCAGCAGCAGCGCGGCGCGGACCGTCCAGAGGCTCGTGTCCGTGGAGAGCGTGGCGAGCAGTGCCAGGGCGGCGGACGCGCTGACGGTGCCGCTGACGACGAAGGTCTTCTGCGACCAGCCCGCCGCGGCGAGCCGTTCGGAGAGCAGGCCGACGGCCGCCATTCCGATCGCCATCGGGACCAGGTGGAGCCCGGCCGACGAGGCGGCGATCCCGCGGACGACCTGGAGATAGATCATCACGTAGACCATCGAGCCCATCATGGCCGCGCCGACCAGCCCCTGGATGGCGAAGCCGTACCGGATCTCACGGACCTTGAAGAGGCCGAGCGGCAGCACCGGTTCGGCGGCGGTGGCCTGGCGGCCCACGAAGAGGACGAGTGCGGCGGCGGTCGCCACGAGAAGGCCGACGATCAGCGGGGACGACCAGGCGTGGTCCTTGCCTCCCCACTCGGTGACCAGCAGCAGCATGGTGGAGAAGGCGGCCGCGAGCCCGGCACCCGGGAAGTCGATGGCACGGCGCGTGGTCCGCGCGGGCAGCTTCAGCACCCGGACCGCCGCGGCCAGGACGGCGAGGCCGACCGGCAGATTGACGTAGAAGATCCACCGCCAGTCGGCGTGGTCGGCGAGGGTTCCGCCGAGCCACGGCCCGAGCGCCATTCCCGCACCGGCGACGATCCCGCCGATGCTGCCGCCCTTGCCGGCGGCCTTCTCCTCGGGTCCCTTGAGCTCGCGCAGCACGACCATGGTGACGCTCATCAGTCCGCCGCCCCCGACGCCCTGAAGTGCGCGGGCGGCGATCAGCCAGCCCATGGAGCCGGCCATTCCGCACAGCGCCGATCCGGCGAGGAAGGAGGCTACGGCCCCGATGAAGACCTGCTTGGCGCCGAGTACGTCGCAGAGCTTCCCGTACAGCGGCAGTGCCGCGGTGGCGGCGAGCTGATAGGCGGCGATCAGCCAGGGGATCTTGTCGATCCCGTGCACCGGGTCGAGATCGCCGACGATCGGCACGGTCGCCGCCGAGACGATGTTCGTGTCGAGCACGGCCAGCAGGATCGTGGCGATGCAGAGCGTGAAACCGACCAGACGTTGCCGGTCGGTCATGGCTGCGGGCATGACGGATTCCCCTCCCGGGCGGCCGGGTGCCGCCGTGGTCGGGCACCACCATGACCCGTGAAAATGTATCGAGTCAAGAATTAATCCGATCTCAACTTTCATCCTGGTACAGTGACGCCATGACAGAGGGGATGAGCCTGCGCGAGCGCAAGAAGTTCCGGACGCGCCACCGCCTGCTGGCCGCGGCCACCGAACTCTTCTCGGAGCGCGGCTTCGACGGGGTCTCGGTCGCCGAGATCGCCGAGGCCGCCGAGGTCTCGAAGATGACGGTCTTCAACTACTTCGCGAGCAAGGAGGACCTGGTCCTCTCGCCGATGGAGGAGCACATCGGCGACGTCGCGCGAGTGGTACGGGACCGGGCGCCCGGCAGATCCGTGCTGGTCGCCGTGCGCACACAGTTCCTGGAGGCGATCGAGCGCCGCGACCCCTCGGTGGGGATGAGCGATCTGCCGATGGTGATGCAGGTGCGCCGGCTGATCCAGGAGACCCCGGCACTGCTGCTCCGGGCCCATGCCCTCTCCCTGCGCTCCTTCGACCTGCTCGCCGAGGCCCTGATCGAGGAGGGGCACGAGCCCGCCACGGCCCGGATCGCGGCGGCCCAGCTGATCGCCACCCGTAACTCCCTCATCCAGGCCAACCAGTCGCGGCTGCTGGCGGGCGAGCCCTCCGACGCGATCGCGCCGGAGGCCGCCGCGCTGGCCGTGCGCGGCTTCGCCATGCTGGCCGACGGGCTGGGCGGGTTCGCGATCCGGAACTGAGCCGCCGGGCAGGCCGTAGGCTCCCGGCATGCAGCCGTCCCGCAAACGCGCCCGCCGCTACGACCCGGTCAGGACCCGAGCCGCGGTCCTCGCCCAGTTCGCCCAGGTACGGGAAGCCGTGCGCACCCTGACGCCCGAGCAGCTGGCCAGGCCCACCCGGCTCGGCGACTGGACCGTACGCGAGCTGGCCGCCCACCTGACCATGGCGCTCTCCGGCGTCACCCGGAGCCTGGCGCTGCCGGAACCCGCCGCGGCGAAGCCGGGCCTCGCGCTCGTCGAGTGGCCGTCGGCGACCGCGGACCGGGCGGACGGCATCGCCGACGACACCCGGGCACTCGCCCGGGACCACCCCGACCTGGACGCGCTGTACGGGGAGGCCGCGGCGCGGTTCGAGGAGCTGGTGCCCGGGGCCGACGACGAGCGGCTGCTGACGACCCGGGTCGGGGTGATGCGGCTGGCCGACTACCTCGTCACCCGCACCGTCGAGCTGATCGTGCACACCGACGACCTGAACGAGGCGACCGGCCTCGGCATCCCGTACGACCGGCAGGCACTCGCCGCCTGCACCCGGCTGCTCGCCGACGCCCTCGCGCAGAAGGCCCCGGGCGGCTCGGTCGAGGTGCGCGTACCGCCGTTCGCGGTCGTCCAGTGCGTGCCGGGCCCCCGGCACACCCGCGGCACCCCGCCCAACGTCGTCGAGACCGACCCCCTCACCTGGATCCGGCTCGCCACCGGACGCACGCAGTGGGCGCGGGCGCTCGACGCGGCAAAGGTCAACGCCAGCGGGGAGCGGGCCGATCTCGCCGCGCTGCTGCCCCTGATGGGCTGAGGGAGCCACCGAGGAACCGGGGGAACCGCACGGCGGACCGCACCGTCCCAGCGCCATGCGGACCCGACGAACAGCCCGAGATCCCCGAGCGGCCGTGACCGCCCTCGTACCCCTCGTATCCCTCGCCCTGCTCGCCCTCACCGCCTGCGGCACCGAGCGGGGAACCGGCACCGGGGCGGGCGGCTCCGTGGCCCCTTCCTCGCCGCCCCCGACCCCGCTCACCGGCACCACCTGGACCGTCACGTCCCTGACCTCCGGCCCGGGCGCCTCGGCCGCGCCGCTGCCCGCGGGCGCGGAGCGGGAGGCCCGGGTCGTCTTCGGCAGGAACGGCTCCGTCCACGGCAGCACGGGCTGCAACTCGTTCCGCGGCACGGCGGTGATCAGCGGCTCCACCGTCACCTTCGGCCTGGCGGAGAGCACCAAGATGATGTGCCCCGGTCCCCGGATGAAGGTGGAACGGGCCCTGCTGGAGATCCTGGACGGGCGAACGACGTACCGGACCGGCCCGGGCACGCTCTCCCTCACCGCCGCGAACGGCAAGGGGCTCGGCGCCACGGCCGAAGAACCCTCCGCCACCGCCGCGCCCTCCACGGCCACGACCCCCGCGACCGCCCCCTGAACCGCCCGCCCCGGCGCCCCGAATCCCCCATCCCGGACATCAGGGTGTGAGGCTCGCCACGAAACGCGCGTTCGGTCGGCTCGCACACCGAACCGCCTGGCGCCTCACCGAGCGCCACCGCCCGGCCCGACACCCCTTCGGGCCGGGTGGCCGGAAACCGACGGCAACCAGGCCCTGATCCGGGCGCTCGCCGCCCCCTGGCCCGATCCGCCCCTCGCGGCGACCGCCGGGCAATCACTCCGCGTAACCGTTCGGAGCGGGCTCCGGACCCTCCCCGGGAGCGCTTCCACGGTGGTCCGGCCCACTGTCCCGAATTCGGACCAGTGGTCGATCTCGCCTACACTCAGTGGCGTGCCTCGTGGTGATGGACGACTCAACCACGACCTGCTCCCCGGAGAGAAAGGCCCCCAGGACGCATGTGGCGTCTTCGGTGTCTGGGCTCCGGGCGAAGAGGTCGCCAAGCTCACCTATTTCGGACTGTATGCCCTGCAGCACCGTGGACAGGAGTCCGCGGGCATCGCAGTGAGCAACGGGTCGCAGATCCTGGTCTTCAAGGACATGGGACTGGTCTCGCAGGTCTTCGACGAAACGTCTCTGGGATCGCTCCAGGGCCATATCGCGGTCGGTCACGCCCGCTACTCCACCACCGGTGCCTCGGTGTGGGAGAACGCGCAGCCGACGTTCCGTGCCACCGCGCACGGCTCGATCGCCCTGGGTCACAACGGCAATCTGGTCAATACGGCCCAGCTCGCCGAAATGGTCGCCGAGCTTCCCCGCAGGGACGGCCGCGCCACCCAGGTCGCCGCGACGAACGACACCGATCTGGTGACCGCGCTGCTCGCCGGACAGACCGGGGAGGACGGCGAGCCGCTCACCATCGAGCAGGCCGCCGCGAAGGTGCTCCCCGATGTGCGGGGCGCCTTCTCCCTCGTCTTCATGGACGAGCACACCCTCTACGCCGCCCGTGACCCGCAGGGCATCCGCCCGCTGGTCCTCGGCCGGCTGGAGCGCGGCTGGGTGGTGGCCTCCGAGTCCGCCGCCCTCGACATCTGCGGCGCCAGCTTCGTCCGCGAGATCGAGCCGGGCGAGCTCGTCGCCATCGACGAGAACGGCCTGCGCACCTCGCGGTTCGCGGAAGCGAAGCCCAAGGGCTGCGTCTTCGAGTACGTCTACCTGGCCCGCCCCGACACCGACATCGCCGGGCGCAACGTCTACCTGTCCCGGGTGGAGATGGGCCGCAAGCTCGCCGCCGAGGCCCCGGTCGAGGCCGATCTGGTGATAGCGACGCCGGAGTCCGGCACGCCCGCCGCCATCGGTTACGCGGAAGCCAGTGGCATCCCGTTCGGCGCCGGACTGGTGAAGAACGCCTACGTCGGCCGTACCTTCATCCAGCCGTCCCAGACCATCCGGCAGCTGGGCATCCGCCTCAAGCTCAACCCGCTGCGCGAGGTCATCAAGGGCAAGCGCCTGGTGGTCGTCGACGACTCGATCGTCCGCGGCAACACCCAGCGCGCGCTGGTCCGGATGCTCCGCGAGGCCGGTGCCGCCGAGATCCACATCCGTATCTCCTCCCCGCCGGTCAAGTGGCCCTGCTTCTTCGGGATCGACTTCGCGACCCGCGCCGAGCTGATCGCCAACGGCATGTCCGTCGACGAGATCGCCACGTCGATGGGCGCCGACTCCCTCGCGTACATCTCCCTCGACGCCATGATCGAGGCGACGACGATCGCCAAGCCGAACCTCTGCCGCGCCTGCTTCGACGGCGAGTACCCCATGGAGCTCCCCGACCCGGAGCTGCTCGGCAAGCAGCTGCTGGAGACCGAGCTGGCGGCAGGCCCGGCGGCGACCGCCGCGTCCGACGCGCTGCGCCGCCCGTGACGGTTCCGCCGTACACCTCCGGCCACCAGCCCCGTATCTCCACACGAAAGATCCCAGGCCATGTCTGAGACAACAGGTGCTTCCTACGCGGCAGCGGGCGTCGACATCGAGGCCGGCGACCGCGCCGTCGAGCTCATGAAGGAGTGGGTGAAGAAGACGCAGCGCCCCGAGGTCGCGGGCCTCGGCGGCCTCGGCGGCTTCGCCGGCCTCTTCGACGCCTCGGCACTCAAGCGCTACGAGCGTCCGCTCCTCGCCTCCGCCACCGACGGCGTCGGCACGAAGGTCGACCTCGCCCGCAAGATGGGCGTGTACGACACCATCGGCCACGACCTCGTGGGCATGGTCGTCGACGACCTGGTCGTCTGCGGCGCCGAGCCGCTCTTCATGACCGACTACATCTGCGTCGGCAAGGTGCACCCCGAGCGCGTCGCTTCGATCGTCAAGGGCATCGCCGAGGGCTGCGTGCTCGCCGGCTGCTCCCTGGTCGGCGGCGAGACGGCCGAGCACCCCGGCCTCCTCGGCCCGGACGACTTCGACGTCGCCGGTGCCGGTACGGGCGTGGTCGAGGCCGACCGGCTGCTGGGCCCGGACCGTATCCGTAAGGGTGACGTGGTGATCGCCATGGCGTCGTCCGGACTTCACTCCAACGGGTACTCGCTGGTCCGGCACGTGGTCTTCGACCGGGCCGGCTGGTCGCTGGACCGGCAGGTCGAGGAGTTCGGCCGCACGCTCGGCGAGGAGCTGCTGGAGCCCACCCGGATCTACTCGCTGGACTGCCTGGCGCTCACCCGCACCACCGAGGTCCACGGCTTCAGCCACGTCACCGGCGGCGGCCTGGCCAACAACCTGGCCCGGGTCATCCCGGACGGCCTGCACGCCCGGGTCGACCGCTCCACCTGGACGCCCGGCGCGGTCTTCGACCTGGTCGGCCGGACCGGTCAGGTCGAGCAGCTGGAGCTGGAGAAGACGCTGAACATGGGCGTCGGCATGATCGCGATCGTCCCGGCCGACTCCGTGGACGCGGCCCTGACGACGCTGGCCGACCGCGGGGTCGACTCCTGGGTCGCGGGCGAGATCGTCGAGCGCGGGGAGCACACCTCGGGCGCCGAGCTCGTCGGCGGGTACGCGCGATAGGAACGGCCGGGAACACCGGGGCGCCCCTGATGTCCGCCACTCCCCCGACCGCCGCACGGCCGACAGGCCCGGCGGCGGGGGGACGGTCGGACGGCCCCGCACCCGCGACGGACCGGAACAGCACGCGAACGGACCGAAGCGGCGCGCGAACGGACCGGAGCAACACAGAACCCGGTCCGGGACGGGCCCGGACCGGGTTGATGTGTCAGCGCGAGGTCAAGCGCCGCGGCGCTGTGACGACGGACCGGACTTGTCGTCCTCGTCCTCGTCCTCGTCGTCGTTGTACAGATCCGCGTACTGTGCGTACGGGTCATCCTCCTCGTCGTCCTCGAACGGCTCCGCGTTCGGTGGCTGACTCGAAGGTGATGCGCCCAGCTCATTGGCCAGACGCGACAGGTCAGTCCCGCCGGTGCTGTACTTCAGCTGGCGGGCGACCTTGGTCTGCTTGGCCTTTGCCCGGCCGCGCCCCATGGCTCGACCCCCTCGGTGACGGGGCTCGACGGCCCCAGAGTCTTGACACGCGTTCATGTTTCAGGACGGACTCTCGGCTGAGAGACCGTGCCCGTAGGGCTTCAACGGTACCTGCTTCCGCGGCCATACGGTACGTCGCCCGCGTCACGCGCCCCGGAAGCAGACCTGCGAGGAGCCCCGTCCTCGCTGGTCAACTGCGATTTTAACCTCTTCTTGGCATACGACCCGCCGACCGGCGTGAGTCTTCTCTAGCCGGGCCGGGGGTGGGTGGGCCC
>NZ_JBHJQP010000180.1:0-16066 GCF_042262625.1 Streptomyces sp. NPDC056347
GTACGAGGCCGGCCCGGGCTCTCAGGCGGTGGCGCCGCCCGGCAGGATGCGGGAGAACCCGGTGTACGGGACGAGGGCCTCGGGCAGCACCACGGAGCCGTCCTCCCGCTGGCCCTGCTCGAGCAGCGCGGCCACGGTGCGGCCGATGGGCAGGGCCGAGCCGTTGAGGGTCGCCGCGGGCTCCTTCGTACCGTTCGCGCCCCGCACCCGGATGCCCGCCCTGCGGCCCTGGAACGTGCCGCAGTCGGAGACCGAGGAGACCTCCCGAAAGGCGCCGCTGCCCGGCAGCCACACCTCGATGTCGTACGTCATCCGGGCACTGAAGCCGAGATCGCCCGCGGGCAGCAGGACCACCCGGTAGGACAGCTCCAGGCGGCGCAGGCACTCCTCGGCGTGGCCGAGCATCAGCTCCAGCTGCTTGGGGGCGTCCTCGGCCGCGCAGACGCGGACCAGCTCGACCTTCTCGAACTGGTGCAGACGCAGAATGCCGCGGGTGTCCCGGCCGTAGCTGCCGGCCTCCGCCCGGAAACAGGGCGTACGCGAGGTGAAGGCGAGCGGCAGCTGCGCGGGATCGAGCAGTTCACCGGCGACCAGATTGGTCAGCGGCACCTCGGCGGTGGGCACCAGGAACAGCTCCCGGTCACCGACCCGGGTGGCGAACAGGTCCTCCTCGAACTTCGGCAGCTGTCCGGTGCCCGTCATCGTCGGACGGTTCACCAGATACGGCACCGAGTGCTCGACGTAGCCGTGCTCGCCGGTGTGCAGGTCCAGGAAGAAGTCGGCGAGCGCCCGCTCGAGCCGGGCGCCCGCGCCGCGCGACACGGTGAAACGGGCCCCGGACAGCTTCGCCGCGCGGGAGCCGTCGAAGATGCCGAGGCTCTCGCCGAGCTCGGCGTGGTGGAGGGCCGGACCGCCCTCGCGCACCGGCGGCCCCCCGCGCCGCACCTCCACGGCCTCCTGGTCGCTGTGCCCGTCGGGAACCTCGTCCAGGGGGAGATTGGGGATGGCGAGCAACAGCTCGGTCAGCGCGGCCTCGGCGTCGCGCGCCGCGGCCTGCGCCTCCTGGACCTGCTCGCGCAGCTGCCGCGCCCGCTCGCGCTGCTCCTGGGACGGCCTGCCGCCGCGGGAGGCCGCCTTGAGCGCGGCGCGCAGGTCGGACACGGCCGCGAGGGCCGCCGTGCGGCGCCCCTGCGCCGCGGTCAGGGCGGCCACATCGAGCTCGTGCCGACGCCGGGCCAGGCGCCGCACCGCCTCGGGCCCCGATTCGGTCAGTTCGCGTACGTCATGCATGAACTCTCCTTGGCTGCTCGGCCGCTGCCGGGCCCGGGCGGCGGGGTCAGACCGTCGCGCGGCGCTCCGTGATCATGCGGGCCATCTCGCCGATGGTCTCGGCCTCCAGGAGCTCGTCGTCGCTGATCACGACCGAGTACTCCTTCTCGAGCAGCATCGACAGCTCGACGACGGCGAGCGAGTCCAGCTCGGCGTCCTCGCGGGTGGAGGTCGGGGTGATGCGGTCCGGGTCGACCTTGAGCTTGTCGACCAGGATCTCCTTGAGCGTCTCGAACATGGCTACTTCCTTTCGGGTGGGATCAGCCGATCTCGATGTCGGGCCAGGTGAGGGTGGCCGAGCCCCAGGACAGCCCGCCGCCGAAGGCGGTGAGCAGCACCCGGTGGCCGGCTTTGAGCGTGCCGTTCGCCGCGGACATGGCGAGCAGCGTGGGCAGCGACGCGGCCGCGGTGTTGCCGACCTCCGCGACGTTCGACAGCTGCCGGTCCTCGGTGATGCCGAGCTCGTCCGCCACCGCCGCGAGGATCCGCGCGTTGGCCTGGTGGGCGCAGAGGCGGTCCACGTCGTCCAGGGTCCAGCCGGCCGCCGACACGGCGGCGCGCGACGACTCGCTCATGCGCCGTACCGCGTGCCGGAACGTGTCGCGGCCGTTCATCTTGAAGTACGTCTGGGCCGGGTCGGCGAGTTCGGTCACCGGACCGGCCGACCGCGACCGGGAGCCGCCCGCCGGGACCTTGATCAGGTCGGCGTGGCTCCCGTCGCTGCCGAGCACCGCCCGGCCGATGCTGCCCGGCTCGTCCGCGTCGCCCGCGCGCAGCAGCAGCGCTCCCGCGGCGTCCCCGAACAGCACCACGGTGGCGCGGTCGTCGGGGTCGACCATGGTCGTGAAGGCGTCCGCGCCGATCAGCAGCACACGCGAGGCCGCGCCGGTCGCGATCAGGCCGGAGGCCGTCGTGAGCCCGTACAGGAACCCGGCGCACGCCGCCGACAGGTCGAACGACGGCGTGGTGCCCAGGCCGAGCCGGTGCGTGATGTCCGGTGCGGTGGGCGGGACCTGGTGGTCGGGGGTGGTGGTGGCGAGGACGACCATGTCCGCACCGCCGCCGCCCGCCGACTCCAGGGCCCGGCGCCCGGCCTCCACCGCGAGGTCGGAGGTGGCGCCGCCGGGCTCGACCACGTGCCGCACCGCCATGCCGGTGCGGGTGCGGATCCACTCGTCGCTGGTGTCGAGGCGCGCGCACAGGTCCTCGTTGGTCACCAGCTTCGGCGGCAGATGCACCCCGGCGCCCGCGATGACCGCGGACTTCACGCCCCGCTCCGGGCGGGGGAGCCCAGCCACTCGACGGGCAGGCCCATGTAGGCCATGCGCGCCTCGGCCATCTCGTCCGTCCACCGCTCGGCCATGTCGTAGCGCTGGTCGGGCGTGGTGTCCAGGAGCCGGGTGCCCGGCCAGACCTCGTAGTCGCCGATCTTGTCGGCGTGCTGCTCCATGCCCTTCTGGAACAGCTCCTCGCGGTGGATGACGAACCTGCGGTCGTCGATGCTGTCCCACAGCTCGACACCGGAGCGCAGGATCTCCACGAGCCGCGGCCGGTACTCCGGGTGGTCGCGGACGTGGTCGCGCAGGATGGTGCTGGCGACCGTCAGGTGACGGATCTCGTCGATCGCGGTGCCGCGGGAGATCTCCCCCGTGGCCGGCGACAGCGGGGTCCACTTGCGCTCGCTGAGCTCCGCCGCCGGGGCGAGGACGCCCTCGATGACGATGGCGAAGACGGCCACGCCGCCGGGGAAGTCCCGCTGCTTCTGGACGATGTCGAGGGTGAAGTCGATGACCGGCTGCAGCACCTCGCGCCGGTACTCGACCGCCATCTCGTCGATGTCCCGCAGCAAGGTGGCCTCGGGCATGCCGAGTTCCACCAGGTGGTTGCGGAACACCCGGGCGTGCCGGGCCTCGTCCATGAGCTGGGTCGCGTAGAACTCCATCTCCGGGATGCCGGGAGCGACCTCCACGTAGGGAGCCAGCAGCCGGGTGGCGATTTCCTCGGACAGGCCGCGGAAACCGAACTCCAGGACCAGCGCCTCACGCAGCGGGCCCGGCTGCTTCAGGAACTCGGGAATGACCGCGGACTCGTGGTGCCCGGTGACGCCCCGATCGCGCAGCGTGCCCTGGGCGACCTGCGTGATCCAGTAGGCGAGGTTGCACTCCTCGGGGCCGAGGGCGAGCTCCTTGGCGCCGTCGAGCAGACCGGGAGCGGTCTCCCAGTCGGCCTCCTGGGCCACGGTGCGCTGCGGCGAATCGGTCATGACGACTTGCACTCCTTACGTTTCGGCGGGATCGGCCCCGGCGGTGCGCCGGGTGGGACGACGGGCGGGACGGTCAGCGGCCCGCCGAGGCGCCGGCGCGCTCGCCCTCGCGCACGCGCGGCGGCACGGGACGGGCGGCGAGGTGACCGACCGGCTCGGGGTCCTGGACGTGTCCGACCGGCTTGGGGTGCGGCAGGCGCAGGTCGTCCAGGAGCCGGAGGTAACCCTTCTGGCGGACCGGCTCGTAGGGCAGCGCGAACGACTTCATGAAGTTGCCGAACAGGCCACGGTCGCCGCTCAGGTGCCACGGGACGGCGAGCAGCGCCCACTCCGGGCCGACGAGCCAGCACCACAGGCCGATGACGGCGCTCTGCGTGATCAGGCTGTGCATCACGTTGTAGAGGACGTAGTAGACCTTGGAGATCGGCCGGCCCTTGCTGCGGCGGAAGGCGAGGGCCCCCGGGAGGTAGCCGATCACATCGATGTAGAAGAACAGACCGAGCCACACGGCCCAGCGGATGTCACCGAAGTGCTCGATGATCAGAACGGTGCTGACCGCGAAGGCCACGAGGTACTCGGCACGGTGCAGGGAGAAGGTCCGTGGGGTCTCGAACGGATTCGCCTGGTCCATGACTTCTCCTAGGCGGCGATGTCGGCGGGCGTACCCAGCTCGACCTCGCCGCGCAGCTCGGTCCGCTCGAACAGGCCGGTGACGGCCCAGGCGATCGTCTCCTTGATGACACGCTCGGCGATCGGGTCGAGAATCCCCTCCAGGCTCGGGATGCCGAAGTCGAAGTCGACCTCGAAGTGGACGACGATGTTGCCGTCCTCCTCGCTCAGCGCCCACTTGCCCTCGAACGTGTCGAAGTCGCCGTCCTCCTGCTCGAACCGGATCTCCAGCGCGTCGCGGTCGAACCGGTCCTCCTCCGTCCAGCGCAACAGGCCGCTGCGGAAGTGCAGTTCCCAGCTGGAACCGCCCTTGAGCTCGGGCAGGGTGCCGTGCACGGTGGTGGAGCTGACGTGCGGGGCGAGCTCGGGGAATCGGTCGAACCTGGCGATGGACGCGAATACGGTGTCGGCGCTCTCGCCGATCACCACGGCGTCCAGTGTCACGTGCCGCATCAGTTGTTACCGCCCTTCCGGCATCCTGGCCGAACCGGCGACCAGATCGAGGGTTGCTTTGTCGAAGGCACTGAGCAGGAACTCGACGTCGAGCTCCGTGAGGGTGGCGGGCGGGGTGAAGCGCACCACCGCGTTGCCGTTCATCGAGTGGTTGGCGACCACACCGTGGTTGAAGAGCTCGATCAGGAGCTCGCCCGCGAGGCCCGCCTCGGTCAGCTCGACGCCGATCAGCAGGCCGCGGCCGCGTACGTCGGCCACCAGGTGGGGGATGTTGCGGTAGGCGATCTCGCGGATCCTGGGCAGCAGCTTGGAGCCCAGATCCATGGCCCGGGTGGCCAGGCGGTCCTCCTTGACGGCCCGGATGGCGCCCTGGACGGCCGCCATCAGCAGGGGCTGCCCGGAGAACGTCGACGTGTGGACGTAGGGGTCCTTGTCGAAGGGGCGGAACGCCTTGCGCGTGGCGATGGCCGCCGAGACCGGCAGCACACCGCCGCCCAGGGCCTTGCCGGCGAGCAGCACGTCGGGCACGACGCTCTCGGTGTCGGCACCCCACCACTCGCCGAGCCGGCCCATGCCGGTCTGCACCTCGTCGAGGATGAGGAACCCGTCGTACTCGCGCACGAGTTCCTCGACCCGCTTGAGGTAGCCCTGCGGGGGGATGATCACGCCGGCCTCGCCCTGCACCGGCTCGAGGATCACGCAGACCTCGCCGGGGTGCGCCCGCAGCTCCTCCTCCAGCGCGTCCGCGTCACCGAAGGGCAGGTGCAGGACGTCGGGGATCAGCGGCCGGAAGGGCTTCTGGTAGACCTCCTTGGCGGTCGCCGACAGGGCGCCGAGCGTCTTGCCGTGGTAGCCGCCGCGCATCGAGACGGTGCGCTTGCGGCCGTTCGCCCGGGCCAGTTTGATGCCCGTCTCGACGGCCTCGGCGCCCGACAGCGAGAAGTGCACGCGGTCCAGGCCCTCGGGCATGACGGACACCAGCGCCTCGGCGGCGCGCGCCACGGTCGGCTCGAGCAGGATGCGGGTGGCGGTGGGGTGGGTGTGCAGCTGGCGCTCCACCTCCTCCATCACGATGGGGTGGCGGGCGCCCATGATGAAGACGCCGTACCCGCCCGCGTTGAGGAAGCGCTCACCGTCGCTGGTGGTCAGCCAGGTGCCGGAGGACTTCACCTCCATATGGCTGCCGAACAGTTCGGCGAGGGTGGCCCTGCCCTTGCTGAGGTGGGCCCGGTAGAGGCCGAGGATCTCCTCCTCGGTGTCGACCCGGATGTCCTGGGTCACGGTCACGGATAACTCCCTGGAGAGAACGGCCTGATGGGGTCGGACCGGTGGCGGCGGGGCCGCGAACGGGTCAGGAAAGATCGAGCGGGCGGCCCGCGAGGTACTCCACGAGCGGCCCCGAGGCGGCGGGGCGGCCCGGCGGGTGGAAGACCAGCGGCCGCACACTGGCGGCCAGCCGGGCGTGGTCCGGGCTGCGGATGAAGTCGACGCCGCCGAGCAGCTGCAGGCTCTGGTCCGCGGCGCGCGCGAGCAGGTCCTGGGCCGCGTAGCGGGCGACGAGCACCTCGGCCACCGCCTCGTCACCCTCCAGCCCGTCGCGCACCTTGCGGGCCACGCCCTCGAGCAGCTGGAAGGCGCTCTCGGTGTCGATGACCACGCCGGCCCGCTCACCGGCGGTGCCCCGCTCGCGCTCCACGACCACCTCGGCGAGAGCCGCGGCGGCGCCCGCGTACCCGGCCGAGATCAGCATCTCGAACCAGATGACGCCCGCGGCCTGCAGGTCGTCGAGGCGCCCGGGGTCCTCGGCGGTCGTACGGATGACCATGCTGTCGGGCACGAACACATCGGTCAGACGGACCTCGTCGCTCTCCGACGCGGCGAGGACGTCGTTGCCCCAGAAGGGGTGCACGGTCAGCCCCTCGGCGGTGGCCGGGACCAGGGCGAGAGCGAGCTCGGGCGTGCCGTCCGGACCCGGCACGGCGATGCTCGCCGTCAGCAGCTGCATCGAATGGGCCAGGCTGCACGGCTTCTTGGCGCCGTTGAGGCGGTAGCCGCCCCTGGCCGGCTCGGCGACGACCGACGGCGCGAAGATGTTCTGCTGCGTCTTGCCCTCGGCCCAGCCGGAGGCCATCAGGATCTGGTCGGGCACGACCTTGTGCAGCAGGTCCAGCTGGTTGGGCGCGAGCCGTCCGGAACGGTCGGCCAGCGAGTACAGCATCGACACGGTGAAGTGGTGCATGGTCACCGCGGCTGCCACGGACGGCGAGGTGGCACCGAGCGCGCGCTGCACACGCACCGCGTCGACCGGGTCCACCCCGTGCCCGCCGAACTCGGCGGGCACCAGCAGCGCGACGCCGCCATGGGTGCGGAACAGGTCGACCGCCGGGCTCCCGGAAGCCTCCCGCTCGGCGAAGGGGATGTCGTCCAGGGCCTTGAGCAGCCCCGGATGGTACCGGTCGCAGACCGCGCGGGCGGAATCGAGGGAGCGCACGGGAACACCTCCGAAGGATTGCGG
Organism: Streptomyces sp. NPDC056347; assembly: GCF_042262625.1. Taxonomy (NCBI): domain Bacteria; kingdom Bacillati; phylum Actinomycetota; class Actinomycetes; order Kitasatosporales; family Streptomycetaceae; genus Streptomyces; species Streptomyces sp. NPDC056347. Next base: position 7,230 of record NZ_JBHJQP010000180.1, read on the forward strand.
GGATCGACAGGGCGGCTCAGGCGCCGAAGACGGCCTCGTGAGGGCTGACGTCCGTGGCGATGCTGACGCCCTGGATGTGCGAGGTCTTGAGGATCGGGTAGTTGGCCTCGCCGTAGACACCGCCGGTCAGTCCGGTGCCGCCGTGGCTGGGCAGGTACGGCAGGAACCCGATGTGCGAGTCGTTGATCTTCAGCAGGCCGCCGTTGACGACACGCTGCACGAACGCGTTGATGACGCGCGCGGACTTGACCCACAGCGAGTTGCGCAGCCCGTACTCGTTGCTGTTGACGAACTCGATGAAGCTGTTGAGCAGGGCGTCGTCGTCGCCGTGCTCGGGCACCACGATCGGCAGCAGCGGGAAGAACGTCTCGCTCCGCACGATGTCGTGCCGGCGCGCCCCGGGCAGGCCGTCGACCCGCACCACGGTGGGCTGCAGGAAGACGCCGGTCTCCGACGGGGTGCCGTCGACCTCGGTGCGCTGCCCGCCGGTGATGAGCTCCCCGCCGAGGTCCAGGGACTGCTTGAGCAGCGCGAAGAACTTCTCGCTGCGGCGCACCGGCGACAGCAGGACGTCCTCGTCCTCCGGGTAGCCCGGACGCACCAGCTTGACGCGCTCCTTCACCTCGGCGATGAGCTCCTCGGCGACCTCGGGGTGCACCAGCACGCAGTTGGGCACCATGCAGATCTGCCCCGAGCCGTAGAAGGACTCGCAGATCGCCTCGGCCGCCTTCTTCAGGTCGGCGCCCTTCCAGATGACGATGGTGTCGTTGCCGGCCAGCTCCAGGATGGGCTTCTTGCCGTTGGCCACGCACTGCTCCTGGAAGCGCAGGCCCTCCTCGCTGCCGCCGATGTAGAAGATGTCGTTGACCAGCGGCGACTTGACCCAGCGGTCCAGGGTCTGCTTGGGGTTGGAGCAGACGGCGTTCAGGACGCCGGGCGGTGCGCCGATCTTGTCGAGCAGCGGGCCCACCACGTCGCGCATCAGCCACATGGTGCTGAGCGCGATGCTGCGCGGGGCGCGCATCACGACGGCGTTGCCGGCCATGAGCGCGAGCACGGCCAGGGCGGCGCTCGGCGCGGGCGCGTTCTGCGGCGGGTTGAAGGCCACCACACCGTCGGGCTGGCGACGGACGATCAGGCGCCGTCCCTCGTGCTCGAACTCGGTGTGCATGCGCTGCCGGTACCAGTAGAGGCTTTCCTCGCTGTAGATCTGCTTCATGCAGCTCAGTTCCCAGCGGGCCAGCCGCAACGGATGGGCCTCGGAGGTCAGGATCTCCAGGAACTCGTCCTCGCGGCGCATGAGTTCCTCGCGGAACATCGAGCCCAGACGCATCCGGCGGTCGAGGGGGACCTCGGCCCAGGCGCTCGCGGCCGCCGCGGCGGCCTCCGTCGCCAGGTCGATCGACGCGTCGCTGGCTATCGCGCAGCGGCCCACCACATAGGGGTGATGGGCGGCGTCGGAGTCCGGATTGCGCTCGAGTTCCCGCTTGAGACTGACGCTCGTGAATACGTCTTCGAGCAGAGAATTGGCGCTGACGGTGTATACCCAACCGTCACCCTCGACGTCCTTGCCCGAGATATAGAGCTTGTAACTGCGGAGTTCTTTGTCAGGCATCAAAGGACCTTTCCCAAGTCCGATCTTGGCCCTGCTCACTGTCCACCGGATAATGATCCTGGCAGTGGGCGCTGACTGACCGCTGACAGCGGCCTCGTGCATTACCGCAACGCCGCCTCGATCCATTCGTGGAGTTCGTCGGCGTCCATCGTCTCCAGGCGCGTGGCCGCGTCGGCCACGTCCGGCGCCCCGCCGAATCCGAGGAATTTCTCCCGCATCAGCTCGGCGTGATGGGCGCGGGTGTGCGGCCCCGCGGCGGCCAGGGGGATCATGCGCTGGCGCGTCGCCGTACGCCCGTCGGTCATCCGCACCGTCACCCGGGCGCCGGTCGCCTTGGCCGACGAGGTGAAGTCGGGGCTCGTCGCGTCGCCCGCCGCTTCCCGGGCCAGGCGGGCCACGTCGTCGCCGGCGAAGTCGCGCAGCCAGGCCCCGGCCGCGTCACCGGCCTGCCGGACGGCCTCGCCGAACGGCGCCTCCGAGGCGAACAGGGCCCTGGTCATCTCCGGGTCGTGCACCAGACGCACCCGCTCGGCGAGGTCCCAGCGGGCCCGCTCGCTCAGCAGCGGCGCCGCGAAGTCGTTGACCGTCAGACCGCCGGTGAGCAGCGCGGTGGCCACCGGGTACGGGGTGTGCAGGACCAGGGCGCCGAGCGGCGATCCGGGCCCCACGATGTACGAGGCGGCCTTCTTGCCGGCGAAGAGGGTGTAGAGGGACACCTCGACGACGACTTCCTCGACGTCCTCGGCGCGCAGCGGACCGAGATCCCGGCGCAGCGCCGCCGCGCAGTCCACGGCCGCGTCCACGCCGGGGCCGCCCGGGCGCATCTTGAACGAGAGGGTCTCGGTGTGCCACCGCTGCCCCAGGCCCGCGTTGACGGCGTCGGGCAGCGGCACGGAGGAGAACCGGTCGAGGAAGCCGTCGGGATGCTCCAGGATGTCGGTCGCGCCCCGCAGCCCGGCGCGGGCCGCGTCGCAGGAATCCATCGCGGTACGCACCGGTGTGAAGGTGTTGAACAGGCGCGCGTCGCTGGCCAGGAAGGCGCGCATCAGCGGCCAGTTGGGCATGGCGAAGGCGAGCCCGAGGGCGCTGGACCACACCGCCGCGTCGGCGCCCTCGCAGCGCAGCCGCCCGCAGACGGCGCCCGCCAGGTGCGTGTGCACGGCGCTGTGCCCGCGCAGCGGCCCGAGCGTGGCGGCCGCCGTGATGCGGGCCGCGCACTCGTTGGCGGCGATGACCGCCGTCAGCAGCCCGGCCCCGTCCAGACGGCGCGCGTAGGCGTAGGCGAGGGGCACCGACACCGTGGAGTTCGACAGATGGCCCGCGTACGCGGTGTCGTCGAGGTTCAGCCAGGAACCGAGCCCGGCGATGACGCAGGCCGAGGTGCGCGGATCGTTCTGCAGGGGAGGGCCGAAGGCCTCGGTCAGACGACGGCCCAGCGGATGGTCGGCGCCGGCCCTGATGGAGGCCAGCTGGGAGAGCAGCTGGCTGCCCGCGAGGGAGAGGACGGGGGCGGGGATGTCCTCAGGCTCGAGCCACGCCGCCCAGTGGCACAGCTCCTTCAGTATCGACACGCGTCACTTCCTTTGTCGGGGCACCCCAGACCGCGAGTGCGCCCGGCAGGACGTCGACGGTCATGCGGGCCCAGTTGAGCTGCTGCAGTTCACCGTCGTACTCGAAGCACAGGGGCTGTCCGTCCAGACGCTCGACGACGACGCGCCGGCCGCGGCCGTGCAGCACCCCGGCCCGCTCGTGCAGCCGGCCCTCGCGGGCGAGGTCCGGCACGTCGACGGCGGGCACCTCGGCGCCCACCACGCAGACGTCGAGCAGCCCGTCGTCCAGCTCGGAGTAGGGCAGGATCAGGTACTGGCCGCCCCGGTAGCGGCCGCCGCCCACGTTGGCGAGGACCGTGTCGCCCTCGTACAGGACCGCGCCGTCGACCGTGACCCGTCCCGGATAGGGGCGGTGGGCCGCGGCCGCGTCCGGCAGGGCGCGCGCGTAGCGCTCCCGGCCGGTGGCCCGCACGGCCCGGGCCGCCACCAGGCCCTCGGCGACCAGCCCCGAGCAGGCGCCGAGCAGCACCAGGCCGCCGGTCTCGGCGAGCGAGCCCAGGTCCATGGTGCGCAGCTCGGCCGCCCTCGGGTCGCCGCTCACCGTGGCGCGCAGCGTCTCCTGCCACGGCCGGTCGGCCCACAGGGTGCGGTAGTTGGAGTTCCCGGTGCCCGCCGGCACGACGGCCAGGGCCGCACCCGCGGGCCCGCCCGGCGTGACGAGGCCCTCGACGACCTCGCGCACGGTGCCGTCCCCGCCGACCGCGACCACCAGGTCCACCCCGGCGCCGCCGCGTCCGGTGGCGGCGCGGACCGCGGCGGTCGCGCTGCCGGGGTGCGTGGTGCGGTGCACGCCGACGCTCTCGATCCGCTCGCGGCACATCCGTACGACGTCCTCGAAGAGGCCGGCCCGGACGGTGCCCGCGGTGGGGTTGGCGACGACAAGGGCCCGACGGGGGGCGAGGGGTGCCGGGATCGGCATGAGGCGATTCTCCAGACGCTGCGATCGGCGGTCGGCGGCCGGTGCTGTCCCGCCCGCCCCGGCGCCCGGCGCGCGGGCGGCGCGGGCCCGGCCGCCCGCAACGCGCCCGGGTCCCGCCGCCGGACCCCGGCCGAGGCAGGCGGCCGTCCGACGACAGGACCCGGGAGAGCGCGGTGGCACGTCCCACAGCGGAGAGGGCAGGATTCGAACCTGCGCGGGCTTGCACCCGACCGAAGCGGACTCCGGTCCCCGATAAGCCACTCCGGGCACCTCTCCCCACTTCCGGAAGGGTTTCCCTCCCGGTCGCTGAAATTACTTTCCCAGCCCCTTCTGATATCCGGCTGACGAGTCACTGATGTACTTCTCGCGCATCAAATCTGCTCTTCCGGGGCCCATCTCGCAGGTGCTCTACTTCCCTGTGTCCACCGATGGACGAGAATCGAAGAAGAGAGGGCCACATGTCCCCGACAGCAACGGCCGAGAACACCGTTCTCGCATCGATTCGCAAACACACCGGGTCCGAGAACCCGAGCGCTTTCCTGGCCATGAGCCGGGGCACCGGCGCGTTCACCGTGCCCGGCCTCGACGGCTTCATCGCCCACCGCCGCACGGGCCGCTACCTCGTCCAGCTCGGCGGCCCCTTCGCCGCCCCCGACGACTACATCCCGCTGCTCGACCGCTTCGTCGCGCACGCCCACGAGCAGGACCTGACCGTGGTCGGCGCCCAGCTGCAGCGCGCGGACGCCGAGATCTACGCCCGACGGGGCTTCACCGTCAACCAGTTCGGCGCCTCCTGGGTGGTCCACCTGCCGGAGTTCACCCTGCGCGGCACCCGGTTCATGCGCATGCGGAACAAGATCTCCCGGGCCCACCGCGCCGGACTCCAGATCAAGGAAGCCTCCGCGCAGGAACTGACCGAGGCGATCCGGCACATCGACGACGCATGGCTGCGCTCCAAGGGCGAGGAGGCACGGCCCCTGGAGTTCCTGGTCGGAGAACTCGGCGGCCCCGCACAGGAGCACCGCAGGCTCTTCGTCGGCACGATCGACTCCAAGCCGGTCGGCTACATCTCGTACTCGCCCGTCTACGGCAGCAGGGCGGGCTGGATGCACGACCTGAGCCGCCGCATCCCCGACGACACCCCCGGCCTGATGGAAGCCATCAACGCACACGTCATCGAGGTCCTGCGCGGCGAGGGCGCCGAGTGGCTGCACTTCGGCTTCACCCCGTTCACCGGCCTCGCCCAGGACAACGAACTGCCCGGCCACAGCCCCGCCTTCCAGTGGCTGATGCACTTCCTGTGGGCCGAGGGCGCCGCGCTCTACCCCGCGCAGACACAGCTCGCCTACAAGGACAAATGGGCGCCCCAGGCCCCGATCCCCGAGTACGTGGCCTTCGACGGCCCGGCGTCCCTGCCGGCCTTCGCGCACATCTTCCGTGCCTGCAACGCATTCTGACCACCGTCAACCATCCGCCGAAGAGCGGAAGCACGAGGAGGAACAGCCATGTCGAGCGAGCAGAGCACCGAGCACACCGCCGCCCCCACCGGGACGGACGCCCTCGAACAGAAGCTGGTCGAGTCACTGATGGGAGTCATCGGGGCCCCGGACGACCAGGACGTCGCCCGCGCCTCGGACGAGGTGCTGCGCGCCCTGGACGCCGAGCTCGCCCGGCGGACCGCGGCCGCGTGAGGCGTCACCGCCGGCCCCGGGCGCACCCGCACCGTCCTGCCCGCCCGGCGGGGCCGGGCGGGCGCGCCGGCCGGTGCAGACGCGGTCGAGACACGGTGGCGGACGCGTCGCGAGCCGATCGGGGACGGCCGGGCGGAACCCCGCCCGGCCGCGCACCCGCCCACCGTGCCCCACGCGCCCGCTCCCGGCGCGCACCGGTGAGGTTCCAGGCGGTCATCAGCGCCGGATCAGGGCCGTGTCCGACGCTCTTGTGTGCCTTCACCCGGCGCTTCGCACCGGGATACGCCCTGCCCAAGGAGATCCCTCTATGCAGTCTCCGAACGTCACAGAGACCACCAGCGAGAAAGAGTCAGGCACCCAGCGGCCGCTCGACACCGGCCTTGCGGTCGCTACGGGTGAGATGAGCAGCCAGGGCGCCTCCGCCACCTTCGGCGAACTGCTCAAGCGTGTGAAGGCCGAAGGACTGCTGGACCTCGACCCGCGCTACGACTACCGCAGGCTCGCCCTGAACCTCGGCCTCATCGCCGCCGGCCTCGTCGCCTTCTTCCTCATCGGCGCGTCCTGGTGGCAGATGCCGGTCGCGGTGTGGATGGGCCTGTGCGGCGTCCAGAGCGCCTACATGTGGCACGAGGTCGGCCACAAGGCGATGTTCCGCGACCGCAAGATCGGCCAGCTCGTCGCGTACTTCCACGCCAACTTCTTCAGCGGCGTGAGCTACGCCTGGTGGGTCAACCACCACAACCGGCACCACAGCCACCCCAACCACATCAGCCTCGACCCCGACATCGGCCGTCGCACGGCGATCTTCGACATCAAGCAGTACGCCGCCCGCACCACCGTGCAGCGCTTCATCGTGCGCCACCAGCGGGTGCTCTTCTTCGTCCTGCTCGTGCTCGAGGGCTACAAGATGGAGAAGACCACGGTCAAGGAACTCTCCAGGACCGGAGCCAAGCGCCGCGCCCTGGAGATCGGCCTCGTCCTGCTGCGCACCGCGATCTACCTGACGGCCGTCTTCACGATCCTCACGCCGCTGCAGGCCGTCGCCTTCATCGCGGTGCAGCACGCCGCGCTCGGCGTCTACTTCGGCCTGATGTTCGCCCCGAACCACAAGGGCATGGAAGTGCGCGACGGCGAGGAGGAGTCCCTGGACTGGCTGGAGCGCCAGGTCCTCACCTCCCGCAACATCCGCCCCAACTGGTGGATCGACTTCCTCTACGGCGGCCTCAACTACCAGGTCGAGCACCACCTGTTCCCGGCGATGCCGCAGCGCAACCTCGGCCGGGCCCGGGAGCTGACCCGCGACTACTGCGCGGAGCGCGGCATCCCCTACCTCGAGGTCGGCTTCTGGGAGTCCTACCGGCAGGTCGCCACGTTCCTGCACGACGTCAGCGCCCCGACACGGGAGAAAGCCCGCGTCAGCGCCGCCTGATGACCCCTCGGGCACCCCGCCGCCACGCGCGGCCGCGATCCCCCCGCCCCGGCCCTCCGCCGGGGCGGGCCGGTTCGCCGTGCGGTCCCGGCCCTGAGCACACCCCAGGAGATCCGAACCCATGTCACAGCAGACGGCGCTGCGCTCCCCGGCCGCGGCGCCCTCCATCGGCACCCGGCTCGACCGGATGCCGGTCACCCCCATGCACCGCTCGCTCACCGCCGTCGTCGGCGTCGGCCTGCTCTTCGACACCTTCGAGAACAACCTCTCCGGCACCATCTCCAAGGTGCTGCAAGGGGAGTTCGCCTTCGACGGCACCACCCTCAAACTCGTTCTGGCCTCGGCGTTCATCGGGCAGTTCATCGGCTCCCTGGTGCTCGGACGAGTGGCCGACCGCTACGGACGGCGCCGGGCCTTCCTCATCAACCTCGCCCTCTACTCGGGGTTCTCCCTGCTCGGCGCGTTCTCCCCGAACGCCGCATGGCTGATCGTCACCCGGTTCTTCGCCGGCGTCGGCATCGGAGCCGAACAGTCCCTGTCCGACTGCTACCTGGCGGACGTGCTGCCCGCGCGGGCACGCGGCCGCTACACCGCCTGGGCCTACACCCTGGCGTTCTGCGGGGTGCCCGCCGTCGGCTTCGCCGCACTGTGGCTGGTGCCGCTGAGCCCGCTCGGCTTCGACGGCTGGCGCTGGCTGTTCGTCATCGGCGCCCTCGGCTCGGCCGTCGTATGGGGGCTGCGGCGCAGACTCATCGAGTCGCCGCGCTGGCTCGCGAGCCAGGGCCGCACCCAGGAGGCGGAGCAGATCGTGGCCCGCATGGAGGCCGGGGTGCCCGCCACCGCCATGGCGCGCGCGCACACCGAGGACAAGGCCGCCCAGGACACGGCGCCCGCCGCGGACACCCCACGGACCGAGCCCCGCGACCGGGGCTTCAAAGTGGTCTTCCAGGCCCGCTTCCGACGCCGCACCACCATGCTGTGGCTCTTCGCCTCGCTCTCCGCGGTCGGCTACTACGGCTTCGGGGCGCTGGCCCCGCAGGTCCTCGCCGCCAAGGGATACGGGATCGTCACCGGCCTGGGCTTCACCGCGGTGTCCTTCATCGGCTACCCGATCGGCTCACTGATCTCGGTGCCGATCATGGACCGCTTCGAACGCAAATGGCTCGTCGCCCTCACCGCGGCGGTGATGGCACTGTGCGGCCTCGGCTTCGCACACGCGGGCTCCGCGGCCCTCGTGGTGACCTTCGGCGTGCTGTACACCCTGGTCAGCAACGTCTTCTCCACGGTGAGCCACGTCTACCTGGCCGAGCAGTACCCGACCCACATCCGGGCGGCGGCCACCGGCCTCGCGTACTCGCTGTCCAAACTCAGCGCCGCGGCACTCCCATTCATCCTGCTGCCGGTCCTCCAGGACCACGGACCGGGCGCCATGTTCACCACCATCGGCGCGGCCATGGCCGTCCTCGTGCTGACGGTCGCCGTCCTCGGCGGGCGGACCACGGGGGTCTCCATGGACCGGGACTGAGAAGGCACCGGAAGCCTGCGCCGAAACCCCCGCCGTACGCCCGCAGGA
>NZ_JBHJQP010000181.1:0-15880 GCF_042262625.1 Streptomyces sp. NPDC056347
GGGGTGGAGCAGCTCGGTAGCTCGCTGGGCTCATAACCCAGAGGTCGCAGGTTCAAATCCTGTCCCCGCTACTGAAACAGAAGGCCGGATCCTTTACGGGATCCGGCTTTCTGCATAGGGGCCTGCGGATCTGTCCGTGAGGCCGGCATGCGAAGGGCCCCGGTGCACGGAGACGCGCACCGGGGCCCTTCGCGCAGCGATCAGGAGGCCGCGCACCCCGGGCAGATGCCGCGGTAGGTCACTTCGACGTCGGAGACCGTGAAGCCGAAGCGCTCGTCGCTCGGCAGGTCCGCCATCGGGTCACCGGCCGGGTGCACGTCGCGGATCGTGCCGCAGCTCGCGCAGACCAGGTGGTGGTGGGGCCGGTGCGCGTTCGGGTCGTACCGCTTGGCGCGGCGGTCCGTGGAGACTTCGATGACCTCGCCGAGCGTCACCATCTCGCCCAGCGTGTTGTAGACGGTGGCGCGGGAGATCTCGGGCAGCTTGGCCACGGCCCGGGCATGGACCTCGTCCGCCGTCAGGTGCACATGGTCCCCGTCGAGGACCTCGGCCACGACGCGGCGCTGCGCGGTCATGCGCCAGCCGCGGCTGCGAAGTCGTTCCAACAGGTCGCTCATAGGGGTAAGCCTAACAGTCGAGGGGGCGTGTCCCGAACGTGTGTGAATCTGGATGTTCACTTGACTTGGACTTTGTCCATTGTAGGATCGACAACGGCATACGCCAAGGGACAGGCTGTGCACGACATGACGAATGTGCAGGAACGACGCAGGAGGCGCACGTGACGCAGGGACCGCTCACCACGGAGGCCGGCGCGCCGGTCGCCGACAACCAGAACAGCCAGACCGCGGGCGTCGGCGGTCCTGTTCTGGTGCAGGACCAGTCGCTGCTGGAGAAGCTCGCGCACTTCAACCGTGAGCGCATCCCGGAGCGCATCGTGCACGCCCGGGGCGCCGGTGCGTACGGCACGTTCACGCTGACCCGCGATGTCTCGGAGTGGACGCGGGCGAAGTTCCTCTCGGAGGTCGGCAAGCAGACGGAGACCTTCCTCCGCTTCTCGACCGTGGCGGGCAACCTCGGCGCGGCCGACGCGGTGCGCGACCCCCGGGGCTTCGCGCTGAAGTTCTACACCGAGGAGGGCAACTACGACCTCGTCGGCAACAACACCCCGGTGTTCTTCATCAAGGACGCCATCAAGTTCCCCGACTTCATCCACACCCAGAAGCGCGACCCGTACACCGGCTCGCAGGAGGCGGACAACGTCTGGGACTTCTGGGGGCTCTCCCCGGAGTCGACGCACCAGGTGACCTGGCTCTTCGGTGACCGCGGCATCCCGGCCTCGTACCGCCACATGAACGGCTACGGTTCGCACACCTACCAGTGGAGCAACGAGGCGGGCGAGGTCTTCTGGGTCAAGTACCACTTCAAGACCGACCAGGGCATCAAGAACCTCACCCAGGCCGAGGCCAACCAGCTCGCCGGCGAGGACCCCGACAGTCATCAGCGGGACCTGCGCGAGGCCATCGAGCGCGGTGACTTCCCGAGCTGGACGGTGCAGGTCCAGATCATGCCGGCGGCCGAGGCGGGCGCGTACCGCTTCAACCCGTTCGACCTCACCAAGGTGTGGCCGCACGAGGACTACCCGCCGATCGAGATCGGGAAGCTGGAGCTCAACCGCAACCCGGAGAACATCTTCGCGGAGGTCGAGCAGTCGATCTTCAGCCCCGCGCACTTCGTGCCGGGCATCGGCCCGTCCCCGGACAAGATGCTCCAGGGCCGGCTGTTCGCGTACGGCGACGCCCACCGCTACCGCGTCGGCATCAACGCTGACCACCTGCCGGTGAACCGCCCGCACGCCACCGAGGCGCGTACCAACAGCCGTGACGGCTTCCTGTACGACGGCCGTCACAAGGGTGCGAAGAACTACGAGCCGAACAGCTTCGGGGGCCCGTTCGAGACCGGCCGTCCGCTGTGGGAGGCCACCCCGGTCAGCGGCGACGTCCACACGCACGTGGCGCCGAGCCACGCCGAGGACAACGACTTCGTGCAGGCGGGGAACCTCTACCGGCTGTTCTCCGAGGACGAGAGGGCGCGGCTGGTGGAGAACCTCGCCGGGTTCATCGCCAAGGTGTCGCGCGACGACATCGCCGAGCGCGCGATCAACAACTTCCGCCAGGCGGACGGCGACTTCGGCAAGCGTCTGGAGGCCGCGGTCCAGGCCCTGCGCGGCTGACCCGGGCGACTGCCGTCGACGGTGGGCCGGTCTTCTCCTCGGAGGGGACCGGCCCACCGGCCGTTTCATCCGGCCGGCACAGGCCCGTTCGTGCCGGGGTCAGCCGCTGAGGTCCGCGTGGCGGCGTCCGGACGGGGCCCAGCAGCGCAGGATGTCGCGGAGCGAGACGATGCCCACCGGGCGGTGGCCGTCCAGCACGACCAGATGACGGAACCCGCCACGCGTCATGGCCTCCGCGGCCCGCTCCAGGGGCCAGGCGGGCGCGGCGCAGACCACCTCGGTGGTGGTGTGGGGGCCGGCGGGCTCGGCGCCCGGGTCCCGGCCGGAGCCGACCGCGTGGAGGATGTCCCGCTCGGTGAGGATGCCGAGGACGCGGTCTTCGTCGTCCGCCTCCGCGTCGAGGACGACCACGGCCCCGACGCAGTGGTCCGACATCAGCCGGGCGGCCCGGCGGAGCGTGTCGGCGGACCGGACGGTGAGGACCAGCGTGCTCATGGCGTCACGGACGAGCATGGCGGGACCATCTCCTCGGCGGACGGCCGTGCGGGCGGATGCACCTGCTCAAGGGCCCTGGGAATCCCAGCGTCGCACCGATGCCGGGGCGGAACAACCGCGTGCCGCCCCGGTTTCGCGGCGTCAGTAGCGCTGGTTCAGATAGCCGAGCAGCTCGTGGTGGAGCAGCCCGTTGGAGGCGGCCGCGTTGCCGCCGCCCGGACCGGACACCCCGTCCAGACTGGTGAACCTCCCGCCCGCCTCCTGGACGACGATGGCGTTGGCGGCCATGTCCCAGAGCGAGAGCTCCGGTTCCGCGCAGATGTCCACCGAACCCTCGGCGACCATCATGTACGGCCAGAAGTCCCCGTACCCGCGGGTGCGCCAGCAGGCCCTGGTCAGATCGAGGAACCCGTCGAGGCGCCCCTGGTCCTCCCAGCCGCTCAGCGAGGCGTACGCGAAGGAGGCGTCCGCGATCCGCTCGACCCCGGACACCTGGAGCCGGGTGGCGGAGGTCAGGCTGCGGCCGGTGTACGCGCCCGCCCCCTTCGCCGCCCACCAGCGCCGGCTCAGCGCGGGCGCGGACACCACGCCGACGACCGGCTGGAAACCGTCCTCGCCCTCCTCCATCAGCGAGATCAGCGTCGCCCAGACCGGCACGCCGCGTACGTAGTTCTTGGTGCCGTCGATCGGGTCGATGACCCAGCGCCGGGGGCCGGTGCCCTCGATCCCGAACTCCTCGCCCAGGATCGCGTCACGCGGGCGGGCCCGGTGGAGGTGGCCGCGGATGACCTCCTCGGCGGCCTTGTCGGCCTCGGTCACCGGCGTCATGTCCGGCTTGGTCTCGACCTTGAGGTCGAGCGCCTTGAACCGGTCCATCGTCGCCGCGTCGGCGGCGTCCGCCAGGACATGGGCAAGGCGCAGATCATCGTGGTAATCGGGCATGTCGTCACAGTATCGACCGCAGATGAACGGGGCTACACGGCCCGGTGAGCACGGCTCAGTGCGAGGAGCCCGAGAGCTGGAGACCGATCACCCCGAGGATGACCAGGGAGATCGAGATCAGCTTGAGCGTGGAGACCACGTCGTCGAGGAAGACCATGCCGTAGATCGCGGTGCCCGCCGCGCCGATGCCGGTCCACACGGCGTAGGCGGGCCCCACGTCGAGCTTCTTCAGCGACAGCGTCAGCAGACCGAAGCTGCCGAGGGCGAAGACGGCGAACGCGATCGTCGGCCAGAGCCGGGTGAAGCCGTGCGAGAGCTTCAGGCAGACGGCGAAACCGGTCTCCAGGAGCCCTGCGACCACGACCAGCAACCACGCCATCGTCCATGCCCTCCCGCCCGGTGGCCGCCTTGCCACGCCGTGTGTCCGCGTCGGACGTCATCACGCCCAGCGTGATCACGTCGAGTGTGATTATGCATTTACCTGTTGGGGTGGATCGCAAACGCGATCGGGTCAGTCGCCCTCGCGCCGTTCCCGGGTGGCCAGCAGCCTGCGCAGCGAGTCCAGCCGGGCCGGATCGGCGTGGCCGTCCGCCACCCAGGCGTCCAGGGCGCATTCCGGTTGCCGGCTGTCGTGGGTGCAGCCGCGCGGGCACTCCTCGGCGCCGGGCTCCAGGTCCGGGAAGGCGTGGATCACCCGGGACGGATCGATGTGGTTGAGCCCGAAGGAACGGACGCCGGGGGTGTCGATCACCCAGCCCCGGTCGCCGGACAGCGGCAGCGCGAGCGCCGAGGTGGTGGTGTGACGGCCGCGGCCGGTGACCGCGTTGACCACACCCGTCGTACGCCGCCGGTCCTTCGGCACCAGGGCGTTGACCAGGGTGGTCTTGCCGACGCCGGAGTGCCCGACGAAGGCGGTGACCCGGCCGTCGAGCTGCGCGCGGACCCGGTCGGCGGCGTCGCCGTTCTCCAGCTCCTCGCGGCTGGTCACCACGTACGGGACGCCCAGCGGGATGTACGCCTCCAGCAGCTTGTCCGGGGGAGCCAGGTCGGACTTGGTGAGCACCAGGAGCGGGGAGAGGCCGCCGTCGTACGCGGCGACCAGACAGCGGTCGATCATCCGCGGACGGGGTTCCGGATCGGCGAGCGCGGTGACGATGGCGAGCTGGTCGGCGTTGGCGACGACGACCCGCTCGAACGGATCGTCGTCGTCGGCCGTCCGGCGCAGCACCGAGTGGCGCTCACTGATGCGGACGATCCGGGCGAGGGTGTCCTTGTCGCCGGAGAGGTCCCCGACGATCGAGACCCGGTCGCCCACCACGGCGGCCTTCCGGCCCAGCTCGCGGGCCTTCATCGCGACGACCGTACGGCCGTCGACGAGACAGGTGAGGCGGCCCCGGTCCACGGTGAGGACCATGCCCTCCTCGGCGTCCTCGTGCTTGGGGCGGATGTGGGTACGGGGCCGGTTGCCCTTGCGGTTGGGGCGGACCCGGACGTCGTCCTCGTCGGTGTGCTTGCCGTAGCGGCGCATTTCTCAGGCCCCGAGCATTCCGGTCCACATCTGCGGGAAGTCCGGCAGGGTCTTGGCGGTTGTCGCCACGTTCTCGATCTCCACTCCGGGCACGGCCAGGCCGATCACCGATCCGGCGGTCGCCATCCGGTGGTCGTCGTACGTATGGAAGGTACCGCCGCGCAGCGGGCGGGGCCGGATGTGGAGGCCGTCGGCGGTCTCGGTGACGTCGCCGCCGAGCTCGTTGATCTCCTTGGTGAGCGCGGCCAGACGGTCCGTCTCATGGAGGCGCAGGTGGGCGACGCCGCTCAGGGTGGACGGCGAGTCGGCGAGCGCGGCGAGCGCGGCGATCACCGGCGTCAGCTCGCCGACCTCGCCGAGGTCGACGTCGATGCCGTGGACGCGGCCGGATCCGGTGAGGGTGAGCCCGCGCCCGGTCAGCTCGCAGCTGCCGCCCATCGCCGTGAAGATCTCCCGCAGCGCGTCGCCCGGCTGGGTGGTGTGCTCGGGCCAGTCGGGGATGGTGACCCGGCCGCCGGTGACCAGCGCGGCCGCGAGGAAGGGCTGGGCGTTGGAGAGGTCGGGCTCGATGGTCAGGTCGCGGCCGAGCAGCGCCGAGTGCGAGACCCGCCAGACGTTCGGCTCGCCGCCCGTCTCCGGCTCGTCGACCTGCGCGCCGACCGCCCGCAGCATGTCGACCGTCATCCGGATGTGCGGCATGGAGGGGAGCCGGCCGCCGGTGTGATGGACCTCGACGCCCTGGTTGAACCGCGGCGCCGACAGCAGCAGCGCCGAGACGAACTGGGAGGACGAGGAGGCGTCGATCTCCACGGCGCCGCCGTCCAGCGCCCCGCTGCCGTGCACCGTCATCGGCAGCGAGCCGCGGCCCTCGTCGTCGATCCGTGCGCCGAGCGCGCGCAGCGCGTCGATGACACCGGTCAGCGGGCGCTCGTACGAACGCGGGTCGCCGTCGAAGCGGACCGGCCCGTCGGCGAGGGTCGCGACCGGCGGCAGGAAGCGCATCACCGTACCGGCGTTGCCGACGTCGACCGTGGTGGGGCCGTGCAGTCCGGCCGGGATGACCCGCCAGGCCTCGCCGGTGCCGTCCGGTCCGACGCCCTCCTCGATGCCGACGCCCATCGAGCGCAGCGCCTCGGCCATCAGCAGGGTGTCGCGGGAGCGCAGGGGGCGGCGCAGCCAGCCGGGCTCGGCGGCGAGCGCGGCGAGGACGAGCGCGCGGTTGGTGACCGATTTCGATCCGGGGACGGTGACCGTCGCGTCGACGGCCCCGGTCGCGTGCGGGGCGGGCCAGAGGGCGGGGTGCGCGGAACTCTCGGTCATGGTCCTTACCTTAGTGGCTCCCCACCGGGCGCAATCCTGACCAAATGTGACGAAATCTGGCCGTAATCAGAGCGTGGCGGCGGGTACCGGCCCGGCGGGGGAGCCGGCCGCGTCCGCTCAGAGCCCGAGCAGCCAGCGCCCGCCGCCGATCAGCGAGCAGAGCGACACCGCGTGGAAGAGGAAGAGCCAGAGCGCGGCCGGCACGTCCGTCAGCCGCGACAGCTGGTCCGCGTCCGAGTCGGGCGCGCCGCCGTACCGCCGCTTCGACTGGAGCTCGAAGGCCGGGCGCACCCCGCCGAGCAGCAGGAACCAGACCACGGTGTACGCGAAGAACGACTGCCAGTCGGGCGAGGCCAGCCAGGACACCAGCAGGAAGGCGGAGCCGGTGAGGATCACCGTCAGCGCCCCGTACACATTGCGGATCATCACCAGCATCGCCGCGAGCAGCGCGGTGGCCACCCACAGCAGCAGGGTGATCCGGCCATCGGTCAGCAGCCACGCACCGCCCAGGCCCAGCAGCGGCGGGGCGGTGTAGCCCGCGGCGGCGGTCAGGACCATGCCGATGCCGGTCGGCTTGCCGCGGCTGACGGTCAGCCCGCTGGTGTCCGAGTGCAGCCGGATGCCGGAGAGCTGCCGCCCGGTGAGCAGTGCGACCAGTCCGTGCCCGCCCTCGTGCGCGATGGTGATCGCGTTGCGGGTCAGCCGCCACAGGGGGTTGGGCACGACGGCGATCAGCGCCAGCGTGCCGGTCACCACCACCAGCCACTGCTCGGGGGCCGGCTGGGTGCCGAGGACCCGGTCCCAGAGATTGCCCAGATCGGTGCTGTCCATGGCGCGGGCGGCTCCTTGTGGTTCGGCTTGCGGTATCGGCGTCCTGCCGGTGTGGCGGTCGTGGCAGTCTGGCACTTATGTGCGGACGGTATGCAGCGAGTCGGCGGCCCGAGGACCTGACCGGACTCTTCCAGGTCGAGAAGTGGGAACCCACCGAGGCTCTGGTGCCCGATTGGAACGTGGCCCCCACCAAGGAGGTCTACGCCGTACTGGAGCGTCCTTTGAAGGACGCCGACGACCGGCGTCCGGTTCGCCAGATGCGGGTACTGAAGTGGGGGCTCGTGCCGTCCTGGGCCAAGTCCCCGGAAGGCGCCGCCCGGATGATCAACGCCCGCGCGGAGACCGTCCACGAGAAGCCGTCCTTCCGCCGCCCCTTCGCCTCCCGGCGCTGCGTCCTGCCCGCCGACGGCTACTACGAGTGGGTCACCGGCGCCGACGAACGGCAGCTGGAGGAGAAGGGGAAGCGCAAGCGCCCGCGCAAGCAGCCGTACTTCGTCACGCCCGCCGACGGCTCGGTCTTCGCGATGGCCGGACTGTACGAGTTCTGGCGCGACCGGACCCTTCCGGACGACCACCCGCAGGCCTGGTGGGCGACCTGCTCGGTGATCACGACCGAGGCCGAGACCACCCCGCTCGCGGTCGCCCCCGCCGAGGGCCCGGCCACGCTCGCCGACATCCACCCCCGGATGCCGCTGATGCTGACCCCGGACCGCTGGGACGCCTGGCTCGACCCGGCACACACGGACGTCGACGAGCTGCGGGCCCTGCTCACGCCGCCGCCCGCCGGGCTGATGCGGGCCTACCCGGTGGCCACGGCCGTCAGCAACGTCCGCAACAACGGCCCCGAACTGCTGGAAGAACTGGCCGCGCCGGAGGCGGGCACCCTGTTCTGAGGACGCCGCGGGGAGGATGGGGCGCGTGAGTACAGCAGAGACGGGCCACGGAGCCCGGACCACCGACCTGGTCGACACCGACGCCGGACCGGCGAGGATCACCTGGCACCCCGCCACCGGCGACGCGCGTGCGGTGCTGGCCCTCGGGCACGGCGCGGGCGGCGGCATCGAGGCCCGCGACCTGACGGCCCTGGCCGCCGCGCTCCCCGCCCACGGCATCACCGTCGCCCTGGTGGAGCAGCCGTGGCGGGTGGCCGGGAAGCGGCTCGCGCCCGCTCCGAAGACGCTGGACACGGGGTGGCGGGGGCTGTGGCCCGCGCTGGCCGCCGCCGGGCCGCCGGTCGTCGCGGGCGGGCGGAGCGCCGGGGCCCGGGTGGCCTGCCGGACGGCGGCGGAGCTGGGCGCCCGCGGGGTGCTCGCACTCGCCTTCCCGCTGCATCCGCCGGGCAGGCCGGAGAGGTCCAGGGCCGACGAGCTCCTCGGCACCGGCGTCCCGGCCCTCGTCGTGCAGGGCGGCCGCGATCCGTTCGGGCGGCCCGGCGAGTTCCCGCCGGGGGAGTACCGGATCACCGAGGTGCCCGGCGGCGACCACGGCTTCGCCGTACCGAAGAAGACCGGGCCGGGCCAGGAGGCGGCGCTGGAGATCCTCACCGACGCCGTGACCGGATGGCTGGCCGACCTGGTGTGACCCGGCTTCCGCCAGGTGCGCCGGTGACCGCGGCGTACCCCTGTGGCGTACTCCGGGAATGCCCGGCGCGAGGCCGCTGTTGTCGGAGTCATCGGTACACATACGTCGTTGTGGAGAGGGAGTCCGTCGCATGGGTTCGACCATCTGCCCGCGCCGCTCGAACACCGCTGACCTGGAGTGGACGGTGCTGCACGCGGCCAGGACCACTCCCGAGCGGGGGCTGGGCGGAAAGGATCGACAGCCCGTCCCGAAGCAAGGTCGACTATTCTCCGATTCGAGCGGATCCGGTCTCGGTTCCGCCATGGCGTCGGAGGAGGTGGGTCCGGTCACTGGGACCGATACGGGGACCGGCGACGGCCGCGCACAGGAGACACCCGCCGAGCGCAACGCGCGCTTCGAGCGGGATGCGCTCGGATATCTCGACCAGATGTACTCGGCCGCGCTGCGCATGACGCGCAACCCCGCGGATGCCGAGGACCTGGTCCAGGAGACGTACGCCAAGGCGTACGGCTCCTTCCACCAGTTCCGCGAGGGCACCAACCTCAAGGCGTGGATGTACCGCATCCTCACCAACACCTTCATCAACTCGTACCGCAAGAAGCAGCGTGAGCCCCAGCGCAGCGCCGCCGAGGAGATCGAGGACTGGCAGCTGGCGCGCGCCGAGTCGCACATGTCGACCGGTCTGCGCTCGGCGGAGTCGCAGGCGCTCGACCACCTGCCCGACTCCGACGTGAAGGCCGCTCTCCAGGCGATCCCCGAGGAGTTCCGCATCGCGGTCTACCTCGCCGATGTCGAGGGCTTTGCGTACAAGGAGATCGCGGACATCATGGGGACTCCCATCGGTACGGTGATGTCCCGACTGCACCGGGGCCGCCGCCAGTTGCGCGGCATGCTGGAGGACTACGCCCGTGAGCGCGGGCTCGTCCCGGCCGGTGCCGGAGAGTCGGACGATCGGAAAGGCTCGGGCTCATGAGCTGCGGAGAGCCGCACGAGACGGACTGCTCGGAAGTCCTCGACCATCTCTACGAGTTCCTCGACCACGAGATGCCCGACAGTGACTGCAACAAGTTCGAGGTGCACTTCGAGGAGTGTTCCCCGTGCCTGGAGAAGTACGGCCTGGAGCAGGCCGTCAAGAAGCTCGTCAAGCGGTGCTGCGGTCAGGACGACGTTCCCAGTGACCTGCGGTCCAAGGTGATGGGCCGGATCGACCTGATCCGCTCCGGACAGGCCGTCCCCGAGCAGGACGTCACGGCCGCGGGCAGCGAGCAGCCGACCGCCGCCAAGGAGTGACCCCCGGCGGCCGGTCCGTCCCGGCCGCCGCCACCGCATCACCCGAATGTGCTAATCGGGCTCATTGACGCTCGACCGGTCGCACGAATCGCTAGCGTGACCCCTCCATTGACGACGTCGGAGGGCGGGCCGAGCGGGTGAGAGCCACACGCGGGGCGGCCCGCGCGCACATCGCGGCCGTCGCGGCGGGCGCTCTGTGCTGTGCGGCACCCGCGCTGTGCGGCGGGGCCGGGACGCCGTGGGCCACCGTCCTCCTGCTCGCCGGGCTCTATCTCGCCTGCGAGCTCCCCGGGCGCCGCCCCTTTCCCGGCGGCTCCCTGCCGATCCCTGCCGGATCGTTCTTTCCGCTGCTGCTCGCAGCCGCCTTCCTGCTTCCGCCCGCCGCCGCGGCCCTGGTCGCCGTGCCCGGTTCGCTCGTCGGCCGGGTGGAGCGGCCGCCCGCCGCCGTGCGCCGCGTCTGGCGGGCCGCGCAGCTCGCCGTCACGGTGTGGGCCGCCTCGGCCGTCCACGGACTGCTCGGCGGCCCGGCCACCCTCGGCGGCCCCGGCCGGCTCCCCGGCCTCCCGTACGCGGTGGTGCCCGGCTGCGGTGCCGTGCTGGCCTTCAGCCTCGTGCTGGCCGCGCTGGACGGCTCGATCCTCGTCGCCGCCGAACGGCTCCCGCCGCGACGGGCCTGGAGCGGACTGCTGAGCCGTTCGTTGGGGCCGCACCTGGTGCACGGACTGGCCGGGCTGATGATGGCGGTCCTGTGGCACGGTCCGTACGGGCCGCTGTCCGCGCTCATCGTCCTGCTGCCGATGTACATCTCCTGCTGGGTCTTCGCGCAGTACCACCGCGAGCACGCCGCGCACCGCGCCACCATCCGGGCCCTGGTGCAGGCCGTCGACCTCAAGGACACGTACACCCGGGGCCACAGCGAGCGGGTCGGCCGGGCCTCCGTCCTGATCGCCCGCGAACTGGGCATGGACCAACAGCGCACGGAGGTCCTCCGGTTCGCCGGGATCCTGCACGACGTCGGCAAGCTCGGTGTGCCTACCCGGGTGCTCCGCAAGGACGGGCCGCTCACCCCGGAGGAACGCCAGGTGATCGAGCTGCACCCGGAGTACGGGCACGAGATCGTGCGCGGCATCGGTTTCCTGGGCGAGGCGCGGGCCGCCATCCTGCACCACCACGAACGGCTCGACGGCACCGGCTACCCGTACGGGCTCAGCGGGCGCGAGATCCCGGAGTTCGCCCGGGTCGTCGCGGTGGCCGACGCCTTCGACGCGATGACCTCGACCCGCTCGTACCGGCGGGGCAGGCCGGTGCCCGCCGCGCTGGCCGAGCTGAAGCGGTGCGCGGGCACGCAGTTCGACCCGCGGATGGTGCGGGCGCTGGCACGCGGGCTGGACCGCCACGGCTGGTCCGCGGAGACGGCCGCGGGGCCGCAGGAGGAGCCGGCACTCCCCGGCAGGCCCGTGCCTTCCGGTGGCGCCGTGCCTTCCGACGGGCCCGGACCCTCCGGCGGGCCCGGTCGCCCCGGCCGTGTTCCCGCGCCCGGTCCGCAGGCGACCGCGGACCGCCGCGGATGACCCGTGCCGGGGCCGGAGCGCCCCCCGTGCTTCTCGTCGCCCCCGCCGTCCGCGCCCTCGTGGTGCTGCTCGCCGCCGCCGGGCTCGGCCTCACCCTCTGGGAGGGCGTCCACGACCCCGGGCACGCCCTCGCCTTCGGCGTGCTGATCGCGCTCGGCGAGCTGACCCGGTGGGGCGCGCTGCCCGGGGAGCGCGAGCCCGCACCGCTCGGCGCCGCCGGGGCGCTGGCGTACGCGCTGCTCGGCCGCAGCGGCGGTGAGCCGACCACGCACGGGGTGCACCAGGTGATCGCCGTGCTCGTCGCGGCCCAGCTCGTCGCCTCGGTGCCCCACGTGGCCCGTGGCACCGGACCCGCCCCCGACCGGGTGGCCCGCCGCGTCCTGACGGTCACCTTCGCCGCCGTCTGCTTCCAGCCGCTGTACACCGGGGGGCGGCTCGCCGAGGGGCCGTACTACGTCCTGGTCCTGGTCCTGATCCTCGTCCTGACCGCGCTGTGCGACGCCGTGCTCGCGGCCCTGCTGCTGTGCGCCCGCACCCGCCACCCCTACCCGCCGGTCCTCCGCGACGAGCTGCGCGGCCTCGCCGGCATCGGCTCGGCGGTCTGCGCGACCGGGGTGGTGATGGCGCTGGGGGTGGCCGTGGCCGGGCTGTGGGCGCTGCCGGTGCTGTGCGTACCGCTGCTGCTGACCCAGGTCTCCTTCCGCCGCTTCGTCGCCGTACGCACCACCTACCGGCAGACCATCGCCTCGCTCGCCCGGTCCACCGAGATCGCCGGATACACCCCGCCCGGGCATGCCCGCAGGGTCGCGGCGCTCTGCCGGGCCGTCGGCCGCGAGCTGGGGCTCTCCGGGAGCCGGCTGACCGTCCTGGAGTACGCCGCCCTGATGCACGACATCGGCCAGCTCTCGCTGGTGGACCCGGTCCCCTGCGGGGCGACGGCCACCCTGCCCGCCGCCGAGCAGCGCCGCATCGCCCTGCTCGGCGGTGCGGTGGTCCGCCAGACCGGGGTGGACACCGAGGTCGCCGTCGTCGTGGAACGGCAGGCGGACCCCTACCGCGAGCAGCCGTTGTCCGCCAGGATCGTCAGGGTCGTCAACGCATACGACGACCTGTGCGGGGAAAGTCTCATCGGGCCGCTGGGCGCGCTCGAACAACTCAGGCTCGGCACGGCCCACGACTATCAGCCCGAAGTCGTGGAATCCCTGGCCAGGGTCCTGGCCAGGGGCGCGCCGGTCCCGGTGCCGCCCGGCTAACCCACGGGTAATGAGCGGGCGTCCGGCCCGGCATGGTTGGATGCGAAGAGAGTGGAAATCAGAGGGTGTCCAGTCGGGACAGGCGGGAATCGTGAGGATCTTCGGGAAGGTACGGCATCGGCCCTCCGCCTCTTGGCGGCAGGCCACGGACCGCGCGTTCACGCTGATCGGCGACGGCCGGTACGAGGACGCGGGCGCACTGCTGACGCGTGCGGCGGACCTGGAACCCTGGCTCTCGGAGTCGTGGTTCAACCTGGCGCTGCTGCACAAGTTCCGGCACGACTGGGAACAGGCGAGGGCCGCCGGTCTGCGGGCCGTCGCGCTGCTCGGCAAGGAATCCGGCGCCCCGGACTGGTGGAACGTCGGGATCGCCGCCACCGCGCTCCAGGACTGGCCGCTGGCCCGCCGGGCCTGGCAGGCGTACGGCCTGAAGGTGCCGGGCACCGGCCAGCACGTGTCGGCGGCCAACAGCGAGCCGCTCGGCATGGAGCTGGGCAGCGCCGCGGTGCGGCTGTCGCCGGAGGGCGAGGCCGAGGTGGTCTGGGGCCGCAGGCTCGATCCGGCCCGGATGGAGGTGCTCTCCATCCCGCTGCCGTCGTCCGGCCGCCGCTGGGGCGAGGTCGTGCTGCACGACGGGGTGCCGAACGGCGAGCGGGTCACCGCGGCCGGTCCCTCGTACCCGGTCTTCGACGAGATCGAGCTGTGGGCGCCGTCCCCCGTGCCGACCTGGGTGGTGCTGCTGGAAGCGGCCACCGAGGCGGACCGGGACGCGCTGGAGCGGCTGGCGTCCGACGCCGGGTTCGCCGCCGAGGACTGGTCGTCCTCGGTGCGGCTGCTCTGCCGGGCCTGTTCGGAGAGCCGGATGGAGAGCGACGAGGGCGACGGCGAGCATCTCGACCCGCACGACCACAGCGAGCCGGGCCATCCCGGTCCGCTGGGCCACCGCACCTCCGGTGAGCTGTGGGTGCCCGAGCGCGAGTGCGGGATAGCCGCGCCGGCCGGGCTGGTGCGCGGTCTGCTGGACGGCTGGGTGGCCGACAGCCCGGACAGCCGCGAGTGGCGGGATCTGGAAGAAGTCTGCTGACCGGTGCCCGTAGGCTGTACGGACACCGGTCGCGGTGCACGGGCAGCCGGGCCCCGGGACTGCCGGACGGCCGGGTTTCAGGTTCTGAGGAAGGCGTACGGCGGAGATGGCGCAGCAGGAGACGGACGAGCAGATCATCCTCGACGACGAGGGATTCGTCGTGGACACCGAGGACTGTGAGGCGCGCGAGGCGGCCTACCGTGAGCGCGGTACCTCCCGTCCGATCACGGTCGTGGGCAATCCGGTGCTCCACAAGGAGTGCGCGGACGTCACGGAGTTCGACGACGAGCTGGCCCGCCTGATCGACGACATGTTCGCGAGCCAGCGGACCGCCGAGGGCGTCGGCCTCGCCGCCAACCAGATCGGTGTCGACCGCAAGGTCTTCGTCTACGACTGCCCGGACGACGAGGGCGTGCGGCACGTGGGCGCCGTCTGCAACCCGGTGCTGGAGGAGCTGGCGCCCGAGCAGCGGGTGCTGGACGACTCCAACGAGGGCTGCCTCTCGGTGCCGACCGCGTACGCCGAGCTGGCCCGCCCGGACTACGCGGTGGTCACGGGCCAGGACGCGAAGGGCAACCCGATCAGGGTCCGGGGCACCGGCTTCTTCGCCCGCTGCCTCCAGCACGAGACGGACCACCTGTACGGCTACCTGTACATCGACCGGCTCTCGAAGCGGGACCGCAAGGACGCGCTGCGGCAGATGGCGGAGGGCACGCCGCGCTACGAGACCGTGCCGAACGACTGATGAGCCGCGGCGGCTGAGGCGTTCGTACACGTCGGGCCGCCGCGGACGGGCCCGGTCCTCCACGACGGGGGCCGGGCCCGTCCGTTCTTCCTCACTGGCCGGTCAATTGCCGTTCCTTTACGGGAAGTTGACGCGCGTCGACTCCTCCGCCAGTCTTTCCCCCACACCTCATTCCGTGTTGGGAGCCCCCTCATGCTCAGACGCACCGCACGACTCCTGCTCGGCCTTGTCATGACCATGACTTTCGCGTGGGGCGGTGCCGTGATGACCGCCGGTACCGCACAGGCCGACGGCTGCTACACCTGGACCCGCACGCTGGCCCCCGGCGCCACCGGCAACGACGTCGTCCAGCTCCAGATCCGGGTGTCCGGCTACCCCGGCTACAACTCGGTGCTCGCCATCGACGGGTCCTACGGGCCCGCCACCACCGCCGCCGTCAAGCGCTTCCAGGCGGCCTACGGCCTGGCCGCCGACGGCATCGCGGGCCCCGCCACCCAGGCCAAGATCTACGCGCTCCAGGACAACGACTGCACCCCGGCGCACTTCACGTACCCCGAGCTGAACAAGTGCAACAGCACCTGGGCCGGGGGCAAGGTCGCGGCCGGGACGGCGAAGGCCAACGCGCTCAGCTCCATGTGGAAGCTGGAGGCGCTGCGGCACGCGCTGGGTGACCAGCCCCTCCGGGTCACCAGCGGCTTCCGCTCGGCCTCCTGCAACTCGGCGGTCGGCGGCGCGTCCAACAGCCGCCACATGTACGGGGACGCCGTCGACCTCGGCTCCGGACCGCACGCGCTGTGCACCATCGCCAAACAGGCCCGCAACCACGGCTTCAACGGGATCCTCGGTCCGGGCTACCCGGACCACAACGACCACATTCACGTGAACCAGGGCCCCTCGCACTACTGGTCGGCGCCCAGCCCATGACTTTAGAACATGGGGAGCCACTTGTTGCCACTGTTGGGGAAATTAAAGTAGAACCCAATGTCGTAAATGTAGTACCAGGTAAAGCT
>NZ_JBHJQP010000182.1:0-15827 GCF_042262625.1 Streptomyces sp. NPDC056347
CGGGGGGTTACTCCCCGGCGTGGGCGGTCGTGGGTACCCCCGGGATCGGGGCCGCGCCGGCCGGGGTGGTGATGGAGGGGGGGGCGGTGCTGCCTTCAACCGCCCCGGGGGGGCCGGGCACCTCTTCCCGGGGCCCGCACGGTCCACCGACGCTCCGGCGGATGTCAGTACGGCTGGACCAGCACATGGGCGGCGCCGGGGACGCCGACCTTCAGCAGCTCGTCCTCCTCCGGCGTCGTCGCGCTGCCGGTCTCCTGCTTCAGCACCGCGCGGGACAGGGCCTGCACCCACATGGCCCGGGGGCGGCGACGGGCCTCCCACGCGTCGAGTGCCGCGTCGACGCCGTCCCCGGCGTCCAGCGACTCGGCCAGCACCAGCGCGTCCTCCACGGCCATCGCCGCGCCCTGCGCGAGGTGCGGGGTGGAGGCGTGCGCGGCGTCACCGGCGAGGACGACCCGTCCGACGTGCCACGGCTCCTCGACCGTCACCTGGGAGATGCGCGAGTACACCACCGCGGCCGGGTCGGTGACGGTGGCCAGCGCCTCGGCGACCGGTCCGGAGAACATCGGCAGCCGCTCCGCGAGCTGCTCGTGGGCCCACTCCGGGTCCGGCCGGAATTCCTCGGCCTCCGCGAACACTGCGCCCAGGTACATCAGTTCCTCGGTGATCGGGGTGAGGAGCGCCTTGGCGTCCTTGCCCGCGGTACCCATCACCACACCGCGCACCTGCGGCTGACGGGGGACCGTCACCCGCCAGTTGGCGAAGCCGGTGTACTCGGGGACGTAACGGTCCCCGTAGAGCCGGGTGCGCAGCGGGGAGCCGATGCCGTCGAAGCCGACCACCAGGTCCCAGCGGCCGAAGGAGCCGTCGGACAGGGTGACGTCCACGCCCGAACCGTCGTCGGCCAGCTCGGCGATCGTGGTGCCGAAGCGGATCCTGGCGCCCGCCGCGGTGGCCGCGGAGTTCAGCACCCGGGCCAGGGCGGGGCGCGGGATGCCGTTGTTGGAGGGGGCGTCGCCCATCCGGGGCTGGGGTATCTCGGCGAGGGTGCCGCCCGCCGGGTCGGCGATGGTCAGCACCTCCCACTCGAACCCCGCGGCCAGGCAGTCGTCGAGGACCCCGATCTCCCGCATCACGTGGAGTGCGTTGGACGGCTGGATGATGCCGACGCCGAGCGCGTCCACCTCGTCACGGAGCTCGGCGACCTCGACGGTGTGGCCCCGCCGGGCCAGCGCGGTGGCGAGGGTGAGCCCGCCGATGCCGCCGCCGTGGATCAGGACGCGCAGGGGTGTTGCCATCTCAGGTGTCTCCAGAACGGAAAAGTGTGCGGAAAGGGTCGGGGCGGCCGGCCGTCAGCCGGCCGCTGCGGACAGGCTCATCAGGTGGTCCACCAGGGCCAGCAGGACGTCCCGGCCGAAGGGCCGCTCGCGTACGTCGCCGATCAGCATCGGCACGTGCGGGTCGAGGTCGAGGGCGGCCCTGATCTCGTCCGGGGTGCGGGTGTTGTGGCCGTGGAAGCAGTTGATCGCCACCACGAAGGGGATGTTCCGGCTCTCGTAGAAGTCGATCGAGGCGAAGCTCGTCTCCAGCCTGCGGGTGTCGGCGATCACCACCCCGCCGAGCGCCCCGTTGACCAGGTCGTTCCACATGAACCAGAAACGTTCCTGCCCCGGGGTGCCGAAGAGGTAGACCACCAGCTCGGGACTGACCGTGATGCGGCCGAAGTCCAGCGCCACGGTGGTGGTGTCCTTCTGGCCGATCCCGGCCAGGTCGTCGACGCCGACGCTGGCCTTGGTGAGGTACTCCTCGGTGCGCAGCGGAGCGACCTCGCTGACCGCGCCCACCAGGGTGGTCTTGCCGACGCCGAAGCCTCCGGCGATAAGGATCTTCACGGCGGCGGGGGCCGCCTGACTGCTTGTCATGTTGGTTCAGAGTCTCCGGAGTCCGTCACGAACGGCGGCGAGCATGCCCATGTTGGCGCCGCCCGCCACCCGCGCCACCGAGAGCGGGGCGCGGGCCAGCAGCAGGCCCTGGGCGACGAGGTCGGCCAGCAGGATCTTGGTCACCGACACCGGGAGGCCGAGGTCGGAGGCGACCTCGGCGACCGCCGCCGGGCGGTGGCAGCGCTCCAGGATCATCCGGTGCTCCGGCTGGAGCCGCCCGGGACGGACGGGCGCGCCGTTCTCGTCCCGGGGGTCCTGCGCGGTCGTCACCACCGTGATCAGGCTGAAGTCGTCCCGCTCGGGGGCGGTGCGGCCGTGGGTGATGGTGTACGGACGCACCATCGTGCCCGCCGCGTCCTCCTCCGCCTCGTCGTCCCAGTGCGGGGTCACGCGCGCTGCCCGTCCCCGGTGCCGAAGGCGTCGAACTCGCCGCGGGCCGGCGTGCTGAGCTTCTGGCCGACCTGCTGCACCAGGTTGTGCATGGCGAGCGACATGATCTCGGCGTCCACCTCCTGCGAGGCGATCACGGCGAGGTGGGTGCCCTGGGCGGCCGCGATGATGAAGAGCCAGAGCTCGTTCAGCTCGACGATCACCTGGTGCACACCACCGCCGTCGAAGAGCTGGCCGACCCCGCGGGCCAGGCTCTGCTGGCCGGTGCAGATGGCGGCCAGCCGCTCGGCGTCGGGGCGGCTGATGGTCCGCGAGTGGCTCACCACGAGCCCGTCGTCGGACAGCAGGACGGCGTTCCGGGTCTCGGCCACCGAGTCCACCAGGCCGTCGAGCAGCCAGTCGAGGTCCTGGTGGGTGGCGGTAGTGCGTGTCATGGCCGTTCTTCTCTCGTGGGCAGGGGGAGGGCGGGCGGTGCGGGCCGTGCCGGTGTCTCGTCGGTGGCGCGGGCGGCCCGGGACCGGCGCTGGAACGCTCCGATCGCGGCACCGGCCCGGCGGGGCTCTGTGCGGGGCGGCGGGTTCTGCGGGCGGCTCGGCGGCTGCGGGGCGGCGGGCCGGGCGGCCGCCGGGTCGATCCGCAGTTCGTCGGCCAGGCTGGCCTGCCGGACCCGGCGCGGCAGCGGGGGCTCCGAGCCAGGGGCGGCGGGCCGGCCGGCCCCGTGGTCCGGGGCGTGGGCGAGGTCCGAGCCCGGGTCCGGCGGCGCGGGGTGGTCGGGCTCGGACACCGGGAGCGGGGCGGGCCGGAAGGCCTCCGGCGCGGGCTGCGGCGGGGACGCGGGGTCCGCGCCGGTCCCGGGGGCGTAGGGCGCGGCGTACCCGGCCGGGGGCGGGGAGTACGGCTCCTCGGGTGCGTACGGCGCCTGGTCCACGGGGTACTGCCCGGCGGCCGTCATGTACGGCTGCCCGGCGGTGCCGTACGCGTCCTCGGGTGCCGCGTACGTGCCGTCGGGTGCCACGTACGGGCTCCCGGGCGCCGCGAACGTCCCGCCCGGCTCCGGCGCGGCAGGCTGCTCGGGCGCCGGGTAGGGCTGTGCCCGGCCCGCGAACGGGTCGGCGGGATCGTACGAGTCGGCGGGCTGCGCGTACGGGTCGACGGGTGCCGCGTACGGCTGCGGGTCCTGCTCCGGTGCCGGGCGGGGCGGTTCGGCGGTGGCGTACGGGGCGCCCGCCGCGTTCAGCGCGGTGACTCCGGCGAGGGCCTGGCCCTGCACGCGGGTGGGCAGCGCCTCCTCGGGGCCGGTGTGCGGCGCGGGGACGGACGGGGCCTGCCGCTCGGCGGGGGCCGCCGGGGCGGGGGCCGGGTCCGGGACACCGACCGGGCCGGTGTGCGGCGCGGGCACGGTCAGCTCGTCGGGGACGAGCAGCACCACGCGGGTACCGCCGTACGCCGAGGAGCGGAACTCCACCCGCAGGCCGTGCTGGTCCGCCAGGCGCGCGATCACGTACAGGCCGAGACGGATGTCGTCGGCGTGGGCCAGCACGTCCATCCGGGGCGGACTGGTCATCAGCTCGTTGGCCGCCGCCAGCTGCTCGTCGTCCATCCCCAGGCCCCGGTCCTCGACCTCGATGGCCAGACCGCGGCTCACCTTGGCGGCCCTGACCTCCACCGGGGCGGGCGGCCGGGAGAAGCTGAGCGCGTTCTCGATCAGCTCGGCGAGCACGTGGGAGACGGGGCCGACGGCCCGCTCGGACAGCCAGGGGCTGCCGTCCAGGTCCAGCACCACGCGCC
The DNA here is from genome assembly GCF_042262625.1 of Streptomyces sp. NPDC056347. Taxonomy (NCBI): domain Bacteria; kingdom Bacillati; phylum Actinomycetota; class Actinomycetes; order Kitasatosporales; family Streptomycetaceae; genus Streptomyces; species Streptomyces sp. NPDC056347. The sequence goes on from NZ_JBHJQP010000182.1 coordinate 4,122, forward strand.
GGTAGTCCTGCACCTCGCCCTGGGCGGAACGCATCACGTCCAGCAGCGGGACCGGCTTGCGCCAGCGCCGGTGCGGGGAGCCGCCCGCGAGGATCACCAGGTTCTCCTCGTACCGCCGCAGTCGGGCGGTGAGGTGGTCGAGGTCGAAGAGGCCGTCGAGGATCTCGGGGTCCTCGTGCTTGCGCTCCAGCTCGTCCAGCTTCTTCAGCTGCTGGCCGATCAGCTGCTGGGTGCGGCGGGCGATGCGCTGGAGCAGCCGCTCGAAGCCCCGGTGCTGGTCGGCCTGTCTGACGGCGGCCCCCAGTGCGCTGGTGCGGGCCAGGTTGAGCGCGTCGCCGAGCTGGGTCAGCTCGTCGCTCCGGCCGTTCCTGGTGTCGTTCTCGATCGCGCGGGCCTCGGCCTCGACATCGATCCGCTCGCCCTGGGCGAGCCGCTCGACGACCTCCGGCAGGGCCTTCTCCAGGGCCTCGGCGCGCTCCTGCAGACTGCCGATCCGGCGACGGAGGTTACGGGTGAGGCGCCAGGTGGTCCAGATGACCGCGACCACCGCGATCAGACCGACGACCGTGGTCAGCACCATCCTGTACAGCAGCGACATCACGCTGCCCAGGCCCACGTCGATCACGGAGGCGGTGCGCTGCTCCAGCAGCTTCTCGATCTGCGGGTCCAGCTCGTCCATCGCCGTGCGCCAGGCCTTCTCCTTGGCGCCGAGGGTGACGAACCCGTCCGCGTCGGCCTCGGTCTGACGCAGGATCTGGCTCTCCAGCCGGGTCTTGGTCTTCCACGCCTCGCTGCGGACGATCGTCTGCCACATGGCCTTCTCGTCCGTGGACAGCAGGGGTACGACCTTGGTGGAGTACTGGAGCTCCTGGCCCGACACCACCTCACGGACCTGCCGCAGGTCCGTGGTGCTCAGCTTCCCCTTCGGCCAGCCGCGCGCCAGCAGGGCGTCCGAACGGGAGATCATCTCCTTGGTCCAGAACAGGTCGACCAGCGGCTGCGAGATCGTGGTGACACGGCCGTTGTCGACGTGGCTGAGCGCCGAGAAGAGTTCGAGGTCGACCGCGATCAGGTCCGTGTAGTAGCGGTACACGGCCTTCTGCTGCTCGTTGCCGCCGTCGTCGACGAGGGCACGCTGGGCGGGCAGCTGGTTGATGGCCTCGCGGGCCTCGGCGACCGCGTCACGGACCTCGCCGGGCGCGTCGTCGGTGGCCACGTCGGAGAGCGACTGGAAGCTCTTGACGGCCTTGTCGGTCTCTATGCGCTGCTGCCGGAGCTCGTCGGTGACGCCCTTGTGCCGGGCGAGCGCCTCGGCGCTCAACCGGCGCTCCTTCTGCAGGTTGTAGTACACGATGTTGGACGGCTGACCGGCCTTCTGGGCCAACTGCCCCTGGGCCGCCATGCGTTGGAAGTCCAGCAGGGTCTGGCCGCTGGTGACGGCCCAGAGGGCGGCCAGCGCTACACCGGGAACGATGGCCAGAACGAGCAGGGCTGTCCGCAGCGACATGGTGGTCGACTCGGTCCGCCGTGAGGCGCGCGTGCGCAGGGCGTGCTCCTTGATGATGCCAGCCTCGGGACTGGTCAAATCCGTTGAGAACTTCGACAAATAGATTTTAGTCACAGTGAATAAATGAAAAAAATCCGGGCTCAGTTGTGCATCCCTGGTCATGCACGCTCTTGTCGCTTACGTGCCGCCCGCGGCCGCATGCCGGGCGTGGCCGAAACCAGCAGGTGCTGACGGGAGCGGCGTGCCGTACGGGTGGAGCGCGTCGAGGGATATATCTCTATTCGGTGCTCTTCGTCCGCTCCGTATCGCTCAGGCCCCGGCCCTCCGACCCCGACCGGCGCGAACCGCTCCCTGCCTCCGTCCGGCGCGAACCGCTCCCTGCTTCCGTCCGGCCCGAACCTCCCTTCGGCGCCGACCGGCGCGCAGCGCCCTCCGGGGCCGCATGACCGCGCTCATCGCCTGCCACTTCGTCCTGGCCGCCTTCGCCCGTCCGCTGGTCAGGGCGCTGGGCAGACGCGCCTTCGTCGTCCTCGCGCTGCCGCCCGCCGCCACCACCGTCTGGGCGGCCACCCAGTGGAACACCGCGGTCTCCGGCTCCTCGGTCACCTGGTCCTGGCCCTGGATGCCCGCGTACGACGTCACCGTCGTCCTGCGGCTCGACGCCCTCGGCGAGCTGATGGTGCTGCTCGCGGCAGGCGTCGGCACGCTCGTCCTGCTGTACTGCGCCTCCTACTTCACCGAAACCACCCCGCGGCTGGCCGGATTCGCCGGGAACCTCCTGGCGTTCGCGGGCGCCATGCTCGCGCTGGTCCTCGCCGACGACCTGATCTCGCTCTACGTGTTCTGGGAACTGACCACGGTCTTCTCCTACCTGCTGATCGGCTACGACAGCGAGCAGAAGCACAGCCGCCGCTCCGCGCTCCAGGCCCTCGTCGTGACCACCCTCGGCGGCCTGGCGATGTTCGTCGGCTTCCTGATCATCGGTCAGGCGACCGGCACGTACCGCATCTCCGCCATCCTCGCCGACCCGCCCGCGGCGACCTGGGCCGTCAGTGTCGCGGTGGCGCTGATCCTGTGCGGGGCCCTGTCGAAGTCGGCGATCTGGCCGTTCAGCCTCTGGCTGCCGAACGCGATGGCCGCCCCCACCCCCGTCAGCGCCTATCTGCACGCCGCCGCGATGGTGAAGGCCGGGGTCTACCTGGTAGCCCGGCTCGCGCCCGGCTTCGCGGACGTGCCCGTCTGGCGCCCCGTCGTGATCGTCCTCGGCGCCGCGACCATGCTGCTCGGCGGCTGGCGGGCGCTGCGCCTGCACGACCTGAAACTCGTCCTCGCCTACGGCACCGTCAGCCAGCTCGGCTTCCTCACCCTGCTCGCCGGGGCCGGTGACCGCGACACCGCGCTGGCCGCCGCCGCCATGATCCTGGGTCATGCCCTGTTCAAGGCACCGCTCTTCCTCGTCACCGGCATCGTCGACCACGCGGCGGGCACCCGCGACCTGCGCCGCCTCTCCGGCGTGGGACGGGCGCTGCCGCACGTCTGCGCGGTCGCGGTGCTCGCCGCCGCCTCCATGGCGGCGCTGCCCCCGCTGCTCGGCTTCGCGGCCAAGGAGGCCGCCTTCACCGCACTGCTGGAGGGCACGGCCGCCGACCGCTGGGCGCTCGGCTTCACCGTCGCGGGCTCGGCGCTGACCGTCGCGTACACCATCCGGTTCGTCTGGGGTGCCTTCGCCCGCAAGCCCGGGGTCGCGGACACCCCGGTGCACCGGGTCGGCCCGGCCTTCCTCGCGCCGCCCGCCCTGCTCGCGCTCTGCGGGCTGGTGTTCGGGCCGGGCGTCGGCCGGCTCGACCCGCTGTTCGCCGCGTACGCCGCCGCCTTCGGGCCGGTCGCCCACCCGTACCACCTCGCGCTGTGGCACGGATTCGAGACCGCGCTGCTGCTCTCCGCCGTCGCCCTCGTCGCCGGTGTGCTGCTCTTCCTGGGCCGCACCACCGTCACCCGGCTCTCCCGGCGGATCGCCTGGCCGACCGCCGACAGCGTCTTCGGCCACATGCTGCTCGGGCTGGAACGGTTCTCCCTCCAGCTCACCGGATTCGTCCAGCGCGGCTCGCTCACCGTCTACCTCGCCACCACCCTGCTGGTGGTGCTGGCCGGTCAGCTCACCGTCCTCGCCCTGGACCGGCCCTGGCGAGGGGCCCTCGCCCCCCGGCTCTGGGACGTTCCGCTCCAGGGCGCCGTCGCCGCACTGACCTGCGCCGCCGCCCTCATGTGCCTGACCGTGCGACGCCGGATGAAGGCCGTGGTCCTGGCCGGACTGACCGGCTACGGCGCCGCGCTGCTCTTCGTCGTGCAGGGCGGCCCGGACCTGGCGCTCACCCAGTTCTGCATGGAGACCGTGTCGATGATCGTGTTCGTGCTGGTGCTGCGCCGGATGCCGGTCCACTTCCAGGAGACCGTCAGCACCTGGCGGCGGGCCGGACGCGTCCCGGTCGCCCTGGCCGCGGCGGCGACACTCGGCGTGGTGGTGTGGGTCGCGGCGGCGGCCCGTACGGCGGATCCGGCGGGCGCGGCCATGGTGGAGGAGGTCGCCCACCACGGACTGAAGGACGTCGTCGCCACCATCCTCGTCGACCTGCGCTCCTGGGACACCATGGGCGAGTCCGCCGTCCTCGCGGCCGCCGCGGTCGGCGTCACCAGCCTCCTCTACCTGCACCGCCGCACCGAACCCGCCCTGCCGCCCGACCGATTGTCCGAGCAGCCCCGGGGCCGTACCGCCTGGTCGCTGACGGCCCCCGGAATGACCGGAATCCCGCACGGCGACGAAGGCGCGCCGGAACGCGACTGGCTCGCCGCCGGATCGACCCTGGCGCCCGAACACCGCTCCGTCGTCTTCGAGGTGGTAGCCCGGCTGCTCTTCCACCCGGTCCTGGTGCTCTCGGTCTACCTGCTGTTCTGCGCCGAGAACATGCCGGGCGGCGGCTTTGTCGCCGGACTCGTCGCCGGACTCGCCCTGATCACCCGCTACCTGGCCGGCGGACGCTTCGAACTCGCCCGGGCCGCACCGCTCCAGCCCGGACTCTTCACCGGCCTCGGACTGTTCGTCTCCACCGGCGTCGCCCTGCTCGGCCTCGCCGACGGAACGGTCCTGCACGCCTGGACCCACCACGGACGGCTGCCCCTGATCGGCGAATACCACATCGGCACCCCCGTCCTCTTCGACTTCGGGGTCTACCTCCTGGTCCTGGGCGTGGTGCTGGACATCGTCCGCGCACTCGGCGCCAAGATCGACCGCCAGATCGAACGCGCGGCGGCCGAGAAGGCCGCCGCCACCGGCGGCGCCGCGCCACCCCGCGAAGCACCCGGCACGGAAGGCGCCCCCGGATGACCGTCAGCGCCAGCCTCCTGGCCACCGCCTCGGTGCTCTGCGCGGTCGGCGGCATCCTCATGCTCACCCGGCCGCTCACCCGCATCCTGCTCGGCGCGGTGATCGCGAGCAACGGCATCAACCTGTTCGTCATCGCCGCGGGCGGACGGGCCGGGGCCGAACCGCTCCTCTACGGCGTCCCGCTCGGCCGGGTCACCGACCCGCTCCCGCAGGCGATCGCCCTCACCGCCATCGTCATCACCCTCGCCACCACCGCCTTCCTGCTCGCCATGGCCTACCGCGGCAGCCAGCTCACCGGCACCGACGAGGTCCACGACGACCAGGAGGACCGCCGCATCATCCTGCGCGCCGAAGTGCTGGGCGAACGCGCCGAACTGCGCGAGCGCTACCGCGCCGCCCCCGGCGTCACCCCCGAGGAACGCGACCACTACCGCGCCGAACGCCGCCGGCTGCGCGCCCGCCTCCGCGCCGACCGCGCCCTCCAGGCCCGCGGCCGCTACGCCACCGGTGACCTCTGGCACGACGTCCTGGGCGCCGACCCCGAGGACTACGCACCACCGCTCGCACACGCGGAAGACACCGACCCGGGAGCCACCGGATGAACGCACTCGTCCCCCTGCCGGTGCTGCTGCCACTCTGCGCCACCGGCCTCAGCCTCGCCTTCGGCACCCGCCTCAAAGAGCTCCAGCGCCTGGTCAGCGTCGCCGTGCTCACCGCCGTACTCGGACTCTCCGTCACCCTGATGATCGCCGCCGACAGCCATGGCCCGCTCACCGTCCACCTCGGCGACTTCGCCCCACCGCTCGGCATCACGCTGGTCGCCGACCGGCTCTCCGGCCTGATGCTCACCGTCTCCTCGGCCGTCACCCTCTGCGTACTGATCTACTCCCTTGGCCAGGGCATGGCCGACCGCGAGGAGGAGACCCCCGTCGCGGTCTTCCACCCCGCCTACCTGATCCTGGTCGCCGGGGTCTCCTGCACCTTCCTCGCGGGCGACCTCGTCAACCTGTACGTCGGCTTCGAGATCATGCTCGTCGCCAGCTTCGTCCTGCTCACCCTCGGCGGCACCGGCCCCCGCATCCGCGCCGGCTCCACCTACGTGATCATCTCGCTGTTCTCCTCGATGCTCTTCCTCACCGCCATCGCCATGACGTACGCGGCGACCGGCACCGCCAACTTCGCCCAGCTCGCGGGCCGCCTCGGCGCCCTCCCGCTCGGCGTCCAGACCCTCATCCAGGCGATGCTGCTCACCGTCTTCGCGGTCAAGGCCGCGGTCTTCCCGCTCGCCGCCTGGCTCCCCGACTCCTACCCCACCGCACCCGCGCCGGTCACCGCCGTCTTCGCCGGACTGCTCACCAAGGTCGGCGTCTACTGCATGCTGCGCACCGAGACCCTCCTCTTCCCCGGCAACCGGCTCGGCGACCTGCTGATGGCCGCCGCCCTCGCCTCGATGGTCGTCGGCATCCTCGGCGCCGTCGCCCAGACCGACCTGAAACGGCTGCTCTCCTTCACCCTCATCAGCCACATCGGCTACATGGTCTTCGGGATCGGCCTCGCCACCCGGGGCGCCTACGGCGGCGCGATCGTCTACGTCGCCCACCACATCACCGTCCAGACCACGCTCTTCCTGGTGACCGGGATGATCGAACGCCGCTCCGGCACCACCGAACTCACCCGGATCGGCGGCCTCGCCCGAGCCGCCCCGCTGCTCGCCCTCCTCTTCTTCGTCCCCGCCATGAACCTGGCCGGCATCCCGCCGCTCTCCGGCTTCATCGGCAAACTCGCCCTGATGCGCGCCGGGGTCGCCGACGGCGGCGCCTGGGCCTGGACCCTGGTGGCTGGCTCGGCCGTGACCAGCCTCCTCACCCTGTACGTCACCGCCAAGGTCTGGAACCTGGCCTTCTGGCGGGCCGCCCCGCCCGGCCAGGCCGCCGACGGCACCGTCCTGGAAGCCGACTCCGACGAGGACGACTCCGACACCGACGACACGGGCCCCGACCACATCCCCGGCACCGGCGACGAACCCGTACACCCCCGCCACCAGCCCGCCGGACGCGCGGTCGCCGCCACCCTGCACGGCCACGCCGTCACCACCACGACCCGGCTGCCCGGACCGATGACCTGGGCCACCGCCGCGACCGTCGCACTCGGCCTCGCCTTCACCGTGTTCGCCGGACCCCTGACCTCGTACACCGACCGCGCCGCCGCCGAACTCCTCGCGCGCGCGCCCTACGTGGAGGCGGTGCTCGGCCGATGAGACGCCGGATCACGTTCTCCTTCGCCGACAAGGAACTCCCGCCCTTCGCCTGCGAGTTCGGCAAGCGCCGGCGCATCCTCGACCTCCCCCTGATCGCCTGGCTCACCTTCATCTGGGTGCTCCTGTGGTCCAGCATGAACTGGGCCAACCTGCTCACCGGCGCGGTCGTCGCCGTGGCCGTCTGCCTGGCCTTCCCGCTGCCCCGCGTCGACCTCGGCCTCCGCCTGCACCCCTGGGGCATCCTGATGCTCGCCGGATACCTGCTCTACGACATGTACACCTCCGGCGTACGGGTCACCCGGCAGATCTTCGTCGACCACCCGCACCGGGCCGCCGTCATCGCCGTACCCCTGCGCTGCCGCTCCGACCTGATGCTCGCGGCCACCGCGGTCGCCGTCTCCAACGTCCCCGGCGGCTCGGTCGTCGAGGTGCGCCGCGCCACGGCCACCCTCTTCCTGCACGTGCTCGACGCGGACCGGCCGGCCGTCCTCGACGCCGCCCGCCGCTCCGTCTGGCGCCTGGAGCGGCTGACCGTACGCGCCTTCGGCACCGCCGACGAGATCGACCGCGTCGCCGCCCCGCCCCCACCGGTCCCGCCGCCCCCACCGGTCCCGCCGGCCCCGCCCGGCAAGGAGGCCCGTCCGTGAGCACACCGCAGACCATCGACCGCGCCCTGCTCACCGCGGCCGTCGTGCTGATCCTCGTCGCCGGGGCGGCGCTCCTCGTCCGCATCCGGCGCGGCCCCTCCATGCTGGACCGGGCCATCGCGCTGGACGTGTGCGCCGCCCTGATCATCGCGGGCCTGGGCGCCAAGTCCGCCTTCGCCCGGGACTCGTTCTACTTCCCGATCATGCTGGTGCTGGCCTTCCTCGGGTTCACCGGCTCGGTCGGCATCGCCCGCTTCATCGCGGTACGCGACCGCCCCCCGCGCCGCACCCCGAACAACGGCACCGGCTCCGGCACCGGCTCCGGCTCCGGCTCCGGCTCCGGCTTCGGCACCGAGGAGAGGCCGCGATGAACCCCTGGTTCCAGACCCTCGACATGGCGGGCGCGCTCCTGGTGTTCGTCGGCGCGGCGATCTGCCTGCTCGGCGTGATCGGCATGCTCCGCCTCCCCGACGTCCTCTCCCGCAGCCACGCCGCCACCAAGCCCCAGACCCTCGGCATGCTCCTGGTCCTCGCCGGGGTCGCCCTGCGCCTGCGCAGCGGCATGGACCTCGCCACCCTCACCCTGATCGGCTTCTTCCAGCTGATGACCGGCCCGGTCGCCGCCCACCTGGTGGCCCGCTCCGCCTACCGCACCGGCCAGATCGACCACGCCGAGCTCCTCTTCGACGAACTGGACGCACAGCTCACGGAGGAGGGCTGACCGAACGAGGGCCGACCGAACGAAGGCTCCGATACCGGCTGGACAGCTGTGCCGGAGCGCGTTGCTTGTCACCGGAGCGCGGTACCTGTCACCGGCCCCCGGGGATCAGTGGAGGGGCGCCGTCGCCCGGCGGCGGACGCCGCCGTCCGAGGACCGGGAACGCGGCATCCCGGGCCAGGGCGTGTCCTGGTGTCTGCTGCGGCTGTTGGAGGGAGCCCGGTATTGCGGGCGGAGGACGTGGGGGAGTTTCTTCGTGGCCGGGTACCGAGTGACGGCTCCCGGCCGCACTGAGCACCAGCCTTCCGGGCGGGTGCCCGCTCGAAAGGAAGAGCCGAGATGGCAGACGATCTCCAACTGTGGACCACCCCCAACCAGCTGGGAGACACCTTCTCCGTGCAGACGCCGGGCGGGGACGGGACGGTGACGCTGAACCAGCCGCTCACGGCCTACGGCGCGACCAACAACTCCAACCGCGATGTCGAGCTCTACGCGCCCAACGAACAAAGCGGCGATCCCGTGCAGTCCATCGGCGGCGGGCAGAGCGTGCCCTTCCCCCAAAGCCAGTCCGTCCAGTCAGTGAAATTCGTATAGGACCGACCACCGTCCTCATGGGCGCCGCCGAACGGCGAGTCCCAGCGGGCATCCGGGGCGGTCGCAGGAGTGGTCGGCGCCATCGCACCGACCACCCTGAGCTCTACCGCGCCGTCTCGACCGCACACGTGCACGCGCCGAACCGGCCCCGGCATGCCGCTCGAAGCCGATCTTCGGCGAACATCAGGTGTCGAAAAGGCTGATCAGCCTCCCGCCGGTGACAAGTAGCCTGAGCAGACAGTGACAACCGGCGGGCTCCGTCCTGCGGCTACGCCCGGGCCGACCAGCGCCTCTGGTGACACCTACCGCGCTCCGGCACAACAGCCCGCCGGGTTCCGGCGGCATGGGCATGGTCCGGCAGGCGTACGCCCCAGAGACTCAGCCGGAAGGGTGCGATGAAATTCCCGGGGCCGGGGGCGGCGACGCCCGAGCGCCTCGTCCAGGAGACGGCGGTGGCCGCACGGCTCTCGGTGCGGAGCGCGGGTACCTCTGTCGGGCGATGGCGCTCATCGACGGCTGCTGGTGGAAGCAGTGATCGCGGAGTGCCAGGTGCTCCGGCTCCCCGTCGCCGTGACCATCGTCATCCCGAACGGAGGCCCCAACTCCCGTAGCTCGAACGGGTTAATCTCGCCAGGTTTCACTCCGGTGCCGCATACGGTGGGGATCGCCGACCGTAACCCGTCCGACACGGTGGGAGACGGCGGCGCGCATCAGGCGGTACGGGACGTGAGGAAGATCGGGATGACGCAGGCCGTGGTGAGCGAGCTGGACGAACGGGTGCCGGGACGCAGGTGGACGGTGCGTCTGGACGCCGTCGACCGCAGCAGTACGACGGTACGCGTCTCGTGCAGCCGCCCCGCCTGCGCCGAGCAGCGCCTGCCGACCGCGGCCGCGGGCCGCGCGGCCGCGGTCGCGCACCTCAAGGCCCATCTGAGTGCCGCCCCCGAGCCCCGGCCCGGGGTGTACTGCGCCTGCCGGGCCGACGGCTGCCAGGGGCACCTGCCCGCCACCGACCGGCCGGGGCGCACCGAACCCTGGCGCTGCGGCGGGCCGATCGTCCTCGCCGTGCTCGCCGACCGGGAGGGCCGCTGGTGGCGGGTCCTGGAGTGCTGCGCCCGGTGCGCGGCGGCCACCCCCGGAGCCCGGACCGCGGGCCGGGCATCCGCGCCCCGGCCCGGCGGGCGACCGGCGCCCGCGGCCGCGGGGGCGCCGCGGTTCTCCGACCACCAGGCCGCCCCGGGTCCGGTTCCGGCGCCCCGTACCGCGCGCGTACGCCGCCGCAAGCCCCTGCCGAAGATCGCCCAGCGGATCATCCCGTACGACCTGCGCCCCCTCACCCTGCGGGACGAGCTCGTCGAGCTCGGCAACCTCTTCCGCTCCTACCAGGAGCGCGAGGAGCCCGATCTGGAGCTCCTGGCCGACCTGCACAGCCGTAAGGCGAGCGCCTTCGTGGCCTGGGCCGATGCCACCGGCGACATCCGGCTGCGGCTGGAGGCCCAGCGGGCCGAGCAGGCCGCCGAGGCCGCCCGCCTCCAGCACCAGCACCGCACCGGCGGCATCGCCGGTGACGGACCCGCGGTGGACCGGCTGCTGTCCGCGCCGGCGCAGTGGGAGCACGCGCGCGCGGTGCTGGCCCACGTGGCCGACAACGCGCCGCTGCCCGGCCCGGAGGCCCGGCTGCTGGTCCTGATGCTGACCCTGCGCACCGCGCACACCGGCACCGGCAATCTCGTCGGCCAGGACCTCGTCATGCTGGGCCTGACGGACCCGGGGGAGCTGGTCGAGCGGCTGACGGACTGCGGCTGGCTGGGCCTCTCCGGCACGGTCGCCGACCTGCTCGTCTCCCGGCCGGAGAACGCCACCCCCATCACCGTCCCCTCCCTGGTCCCGCGGGACGGGGAGCGCCCGTTCACGTTCGGCAGGAAAATGCGGCCCAAGCTCTCCGGCTGGGCCCAGCGGGTCGTCTCGGAGAAGAAGCTCCGCAAGTCCAAGGCCCCCGCCGGCACCCGGCTGCTCGCCCTGACGCTGGCCAGCCGGACGGACGCGGCGGGACGCCTCGGGCCAGAGGGCCGGGGCATCACCCTGGACACGCTGACGGCCCACGTCCCGGTGGGACCGGAAGAGCTCGAGCAGGCGGCCGACCGGCTGACCGCGACCGGCTGGCTCACCGACGCCGTCCTCACCGACACCCACCTCACCGGACAGCTGGCCGAGCGCGTCCTCCCGCTCACCTGCCCCTTCGCGCCGGGCCGGTCCTGACAGCCCGTACCACCACGGCACGGGCGGGCCCCGGCCCGGTTCGGAGCCTGCCGGACCGGGGCCCGCCCTTCCCCCGGTCCGGCAGCGCGTGGTCGCTCCGCCGTCGTCCAGGTACTTGCCGTGGATCCAGCCGAGGCCGCTGCCGTTGTTGTCGCGGATCCACGTCCAACCGTTCCCGTACTCGTTCACGGAGCAGCCGTCGCAGGCGACCGTGGAGCCCTGGCCGACGCTGCCCACCGTGGTGCGGTCGCCGTACGGACTGGTGTGCACGGACGCGCTGCCGGACTGGGAGACCTTGCCGGAACCGTTGTCCTTACGGACAGGGCGAGGGCCCGCTCCGAC
>NZ_JBHJQP010000183.1:0-15628 GCF_042262625.1 Streptomyces sp. NPDC056347
CCTGGTCGGCGGTGACGGGCGGCCGTCATCACATCACTTCTTGCGGCGCCGTCCGCCACCGCTCTTCTGCGCCTTGCGCCGCTCCGCCCGGGTCAGCCCGTCCGACTCGGAGCCGGCCGCGCCGCCGCTGGAGAAGTCGCCCTCGACGACACCGCCCTCCCCGTCCACCGTGGGGGCGGAGAAGTGCAGCCGGTCCGGACGCTGCGGGGCGTCGAGCCCCTTGGCCCGGATCTCCGGACGCGCCGCCGGAACGGCCTCCTCCTTGACGAGCGAGGTCGGCTCGGCCGCGTCCTCCTGCACCGGGACCTCCTCGACCTGCTGCTCGACCTGGACCTCCAGGTTGAACAGGTAGCCGACGGACTCCTCCTTGATGCCCTCCATCATGGCGTTGAACATGTCGAAGCCCTCACGCTGGTACTCGACCAGCGGGTCCTTCTGCGCCATGGCACGGAGGCCGATGCCCTCCTGGAGGTAATCCATCTCGTAGAGGTGCTCACGCCACTTGCGGTCCAGGACGGACAGCACCACACGCCGCTCCAGCTCGCGCATGATGTCCGAGCCGAGCTGCTTCTCGCGCGCGTCGTACTGCTCGTGGATGTCGTCCTTGACGGACTCACCGATGAACTCGGCCGTGATCCCGGCCCGGTCACCGGCCGCGTCCTCCAGCTCCTCGACGGTGACCTTCACCGGGTAGAGCTGCTTGAACGCGCCCCACAGCCGGTCGAGGTCCCACTCCTCCGCGAAGCCCTCGGCGGTCTCCTGGCGGATGTAGTCGTCGATCGTGTCGTCCATGAAGTGGCGGATCTGGTCCTGCAGATCCTCGCCCTCCAGGACCCGGCGGCGCTCGCCGTAGATGACCTCGCGCTGGCGGTTGAGCACCTCGTCGTACTTCAGGACGTTCTTGCGCGTCTCGAAGTTCTGCTGCTCGACCTGCGACTGCGCCGAGGCGATCGCCCGGGTCACCATCTTGTTCTCGATCGGCACGTCGTCGGGCACATTGGCCATCGACATGACGCGCTCGACCATCTGCGCCTTGAACAACCGCATCAGGTCGTCGCCGAGCGACAGGTAGAAGCGGGACTCGCCCGGGTCGCCCTGACGGCCGGAACGGCCGCGCAGCTGGTTGTCGATCCGGCGGGACTCGTGGCGCTCGGTGCCCAGGACGTACAGCCCGCCGAGCTCCTTGACCTCCTCGAACTCCGCCTTCACGGCCTGTTCGGCCTTCTCCAGCGCGGTCGGCAGCGCGGCCGCCCACTCCTCGACGTGCTCGACGGGGTCGAGGCCGCGCTGGCGCAGCTCCGCCTCGGCGAGGTCGTCGGGGTTGCCGCCGAGCTTGATGTCGGTGCCTCGGCCGGCCATGTTCGTCGCGACCGTGACCGCGCCCTTGCGGCCGGCCTGGGCGACGATCGTCGCCTCGCGGTCGTGCTGCTTGGCGTTGAGGACCTCGTGCTGGACACCGCGCTTGGAGAGCTGCTGCGAGAGGTACTCGGACTTCTCGACCGAAGTGGTGCCGACGAGGATCGGCTGCCCCTTCTCGTGCTTCTCGGCGATGTCGTCGACGACGGCGGCGAACTTCGCGACCTCGGTGCGGTAGATCAGGTCCGACTGGTCGGCACGGACCATCGGCCGGTTGGTCGGGATCGGCACCACACCGAGCTTGTAGATCTGGTGGAACTCGGCGGCCTCGGTCATCGCCGTACCGGTCATGCCGGAGAGCTTGCCGTAGAGGCGGAAGAAGTTCTGCAGGGTGATCGTGGCGAGGGTCTGGTTCTCGTCCTTGATGTCCACCCCTTCCTTCGCCTCGATCGCCTGGTGCATGCCCTCGTTGTAGCGGCGGCCGGCGAGGATACGGCCGGTGTGCTCGTCGACGATCATGACTTCGCCGTCGATGACGACGTAGTCCTTGTCCTTCTTGAAGAGTTCCTTCGCCTTGATGGCGTTGTTGAGGTACCCGACGAGCGGGGTGTTCACCGACTCGTAGAGGTTCTCGATCCCGAGCCAGTCCTCGACCTTCGAGACACCGGGCTCGTGGATGGCGACGGTCCGCTTCTTCTCGTCGACCTCGTAGTCGCCCGTCTCCTCGATGCCCTTGAGCGGGTTGCCCGCCTCGCCCTTGGTCAGCCGCGTGACCAGCTTGGCGAAGTCGCCGTACCACTTGGTGGCCTGGTCGGCCGGACCGGAGATGATCAGCGGCGTACGGGCCTCGTCGACGAGGATCGAGTCGACCTCGTCGACCACCGCGAAGTTGTGGCCCCGCTGGACGAGTTCGTCCGCCGACCACGCCATGTTGTCGCGGAGGTAGTCGAAGCCGAACTCGTTGTTCGTGCCGTACGTGATGTCGCACGCGTACTGCTCACGGCGCTGGGCCGGGGTCATGTTGGCGATGATGCAGCCCACGGTCAGGCCGAGGAACTTGTGGACACGGCCCGTCAGCTCCGAGTCGCGCTCGGCCAGGTAGTCGTTGACCGTGATCAGGTGCACGCCCTTGCCGGACAGCGCGTTGAGATACGCCGGCAGGGTGCCGACCAGGGTCTTGCCCTCGCCGGTCTTCATCTCGGCCACGTAGCCGAGGTGGAGGGCTGCGCCGCCCATCATCTGAACGTCGTAGTGGCGCTGGCCGAGAACGCGCTTGGCCGCCTCGCGGACGGTCGCGAACGCCTCGGGAAGCAGGTCGTCCAGGCTCTCGCCGTCCGCGTACCGTTCCTTGTACTCGTCGGTGAGCGCCCGCAGCTCGGCGTCGGAGAGGTTGACGAAGTCCTCTTCGATGGAGCTGACCTGGTCCGCGATGCGGTGCAGTTTGCGCAGGATCTTGCCTTCGCCTGCACGCATGAGCTTGTTGAAGACGGACACTGAGGCTGGTCTCCTTGCCGGTCGGGCCTGGCACTGGGTCGTTGGATGGACTCTGGCGCGGGCACGGCAGGTGGGCCCCACCGCAACGGCCATCGTAAGCGAGGACCCCGCCGCGCCGGGAGGGCCGCCGCCGCGTTGGCCCCGCCGTTCCCTCCCGGATCAACGGCCGGGACGCTCCGAAGGTGCCGGGAACCCCCGAAAAGTGTCCGTCCGCCCCCGGACGGCCGCCCGGGCTCCACGGCCCCACGACCGGCTGTCAGTGCCTGCCTCTAGGGTGCGGGGCATGACGCCTGTCCCGCCGCCCGCCGTTGAACTCTCCGCCGACCAGGCCCGCAGGATCGCGCTGCGCGCCCAGGGCTTCCTCGGCGCCCCGGACCGCCGCTCCGGGGTCCCGGGCGTGCTGCGGCACCTCGGCGCGGTGCAGCTCGACACGATCTCGGTGCTCGCCCGGTCCCACGAGCTGATCCCTTACGCGCGCCTCGGCGCGGTCGGCCGGCGCACCGTGGAGGAGGCGTACTGGGCGGGTGGCCGCGCCTTCGAGTACTGGTCGCACGCGGCGTGCGTCCTGCCGGTCGAGGAGTGGCCGCACTTCGCCTTCCGCCGCCGTGCCTACCGCTCCCGCCCGCACTGGGCCCACGAGCTGCCGGACGGCGCGTACGGGACGGTGATCGAGCAGCTGCGCGCCGAGGGCCCGCTGACGGCCACGGAGCTGGGCGGCGCCAAGAACGGCGGGGAGTGGTGGGACTGGTCGGCGTCGAAGGTCGCCGTCGAGCGCGCCCTGATGTACGGCGAAGTGGTGTGCACCGCGCGGCGCGGCTGGAAGCGGGTGTACGACCTCGCCGAGCGCGCCCTGCCCGACGCCGTGCTGCACGAGGACCTGGACGACGCGGAGTGCCTGCGGCGGCTGGTCGCGCTCGCCGGGCAGTCCCTGGGCGTGGGCACCCGGGCGGACATCGCGGACTACCACCGGCTGAAGGCCGAGCAGTTCGACGCGGTGGTGGCGGACTCCGGGCTGGTGCCGGTGACGGTCCAGGGCTGGGCGAAGCCCGCCTGGGCGGACCCCGCGGCACTGGCCTCCGAGCCGCGCGGGCGGCACCGTACGACCCTGTTGTCGCCGTTCGACTCACTGGTCTGGGAACGTGCGCGCACCGAGCGGATCTTCGGCTTCACCCACCGCCTGGAGGCCTACGTCCCCAAGCCCAGGCGGGTCCACGGATACTTCGCGATGCCCCTGCTGGCGGGCGGGAAGCTGCTGGGCCGGGTCGATCCGGCGCGCGAGGGCTCCACCCTGGTCGCCCGGCAGGTGTCGATGGCGGGCGGGAAGGCCGTCGCACCGATGGCCGAGGCGCTGGTGGAGGCCGCGTCCTGGGTCGGGTGCACCGACGTCCGGGTGGAAAGGGTCGACGCACCGGAGCTGCGCGAACCGCTCACCCGGGAGCTTGCCCGCGCCCTGGCCTGAGCCGGTGCTCGACGCCGTGCCCGGACCGGTGCTTCCCGCCGTCCGTCCTCACCGGATCTCCAGGATCTTCTCCCTCATCGCATAGACCACGGCCTCCATCCTGGAGTGCAGCTGCAGCTTCTCCAGAATGTTGCGGACGTGGTTCTTCACGGTGTTCTCGGAAATGAACAGTTCCTTCGCGATATCGCGATTGTTCATACCCGTGGCGACGAGCTTGAGGACTTCGAGTTCACGGTCGGTGAGGCGCGGCGCGGGAACCAGTCTGCGCTCGTCGGTCCGCTGGATCATCGATTTGAACTCGGTGAGCAGTTTGGACGCCATGGAAGGACTGATCTGGGACTGTCCGTCGGCGACCGCGCGAATGGCCGTGGCCACCTCGTCCGTGGAGATCTCCTTGAGGAGGTAGCCGGTGGCTCCGGCCTTGATGGCGTCGTAGAGGTCGGCCTCCTCGTCGCTGATCGTCAGCATGATGATCTTCGCACTGGGGGCCACCTCCTTGATGGCCGTGCACGCCTCGATGCCGCCGCGCTTGGGCATCCGTACGTCCATCAGCACGATGTCGGGGAGCAGGTCGGCGGCCTGGTCGACCGCCTCCGACCCGTCGCCCGCCTCACCGACGACCTGGATGTCCTCCTCCTGGGCGAGGACGATCTCCAGCCCCCGGCGGAAGAGGGCGTGGTCGTCCACCACGAGAACTCTGATCGGCTCCTTGCGGAAACCGCTGTCCGCGCCGGCACCGGCGATCTCGTCGGCGTCATTCGCGTCACGCACGGGCCCGAAGGCGTCCGCCATCGTTCCTCCCCCTGAAGGCCATGGCCTGAAGTCCACACACTGTGCGCCAACGGCAGTTCACAGAACCCCGGTTGGCCTGGGACGCCATGATTCCATGCCCGGACCTCGGAGCGGTGATCCTGTGGTCGCACGCGGATGCCCCTGGGGGCGCACAGGCACTCCAGGGGCACCCGCGGAGGGACGATGTCAGCCGCCGAGCGCGCCGCCCGCGCCGCCCGCCTCGTCGGCGGCCAGCGGGTCGGTCCTCAGATGGATGACGCCGTAGTCGTAGGCATGCCGCCGGTAGACGACACTGGGTTCCTTGGTCTCGGAGTCGACGAACAGATAGAAGTCGTGCCCGACCAGCTCCATCTCGTAGAGCGCCTGGTCGAGCGACATCGGCGCGGCGACGTGCGTCTTCTCGCGCATCACCAGCGGACCCTCGCCCTGCACCTCCAGCGAGCCGATCCTGGTGGTGGGCACGGAATCGGTCGCCTCGTCGGCGACCAGCTCGCCGTCACCGTTGAACGACGCCGCCCCCGGCACGATCTCGGCGACCTCCGCAGCGGGAATCCGGCCACTGCCCCGGCGGCTGTAGCGCTTGTCGTGCTGCTTGCGCAGCCGCGCCTCCAGCTTGCCGGTGGCCAGGTCCAGCGCTGCGTACGGATCGCCTGCGGCCGCCTCCGCCCGGATGACCGGGCCACGCGAGCGGAGCGTGATCTCCACCCGGTCGGAACGGTCGGCCTGACGGGGATTCGGCTCCTTGGACACCTCGACGTCGAGGCTGATCACCTTGCCGTCAAACTTCTGGATCTTGTCCAGCTTCAGCTTCTCGGCCACGTGCTTGCGGAACCGCTCGGGCACCTCGGTCTTGCGGCCCTTGACGACGATGTCCACGCAGAACTCCGTTCCCGGATCGCTCCGCTCAGCGGCGGAGCATCTCCCTTTTGCACCAGGCCCCGGTGACGACCGGAGCCGCGGACTCGGTGACTTCCACCTCCTCCTCCCCCATCGGCGGAGCCTCGGCCCCACCGAATTCCAGCGTCTGGACTACCGGTGTGTTGCCTGCCCGAAACCTGGCGGTGCATTCAGCGAGGTCCGGCGTTCACCATTCCTCACAACCGAACATAGCCTGCCTGGCCGGATATCGGCACCCGCTACTCGCACGTACCTCCGATCGGGCTGTTTTTCCTACTCATTACCTGCAACGCAGGGAGTTCATCGAGAGTTCCGGTTTATTTCGAAGGCCGATGGAGATACCGCGACAACGGCCGCCTGCCCGCCGCCTTCCCGGGCGAAGCCGACCCGCCCACACGGGTCCGGTCCCGCACCCCGCGGTGCGTCCCGCGCCTCCCGCACCGCCCGCGCCGCCTCGGCGAGCGTGGCCCCGGTCGTCAGGAGGTCGTCCACCAGCACCACCCGGCCGGCCGCGAGGAGCCGCTCTCCCCCGGCCACCACCTCCAGCGCCCCCGCCAGGTTCGTCTGCCGGCTCCGGGCGTCCAGCCCCGCCTGGTCGGCCACGGCCCGCCGCTGCCGCAGCAGCGGCACCACCTGGGCCCGGACGCCGTCGCGCCGCAGCTCCCGTGCCGCGGCCCGGGCGATTCGCCGCGTCGGGTCATGGCCCCGCGCCGCCACCGCGCGCCGCGCCGACGGCACCGGTACGAGCAGCAGCGAACCGGCCACCGTCCCGGCCCGCACCGCGCCCTCCCGCACCGCACCCGCCAGCGCCGTACCGAGCGCCCCGGCCAGTCCCAGCTCGCCACGCTCCTTGTGGGCCAGCAGCACGGCCCGCACCGCGTTCTCGTACGCGGCGGCCGCGTGCACCACCGGCAGCCCCGCCGGTTCCGGAGCGGGTCTCACCCGGCGCGGAACCCCGCCGTACAGCGCCACGCGGCACTCCTGGCACAGCTCCACGCGCGGCCTGCCGCAGCCGCCGCAGGACACCGGCAGCACCAGGCCGGAGATCTCACGCCACCACCCCCGCATGACCCCACTGTGCGCTTCCTCCCGCGAACCGGCCACCGCTGTGGAAAACCCCGGCCGGACCCGCCGACGCGCCACCCCGCACGCCCGGGAGCGACGGCGGGCGCGATTCCGGTCGCCGGCGCGCCACTCCGCGCGCCCGGGACGCCCCGACCGCGCCTTCGGAGATCCCTCAGCCGGAGATCCCTCAGCCCGGGTAGACCAGTGAGAAGCCGCCCTTGACCACCGTCTGCCAGTTGTCGCCGGGCGACAGCTTGACGATCCCGTCGCTGGACGTGGCCGCCATCAGCGGAAGCTGCTCGTCGTCCGCCGCCGCGACCGACGACACCTGGTTGACCCCCGGCAGCACACCCGACGCGGACGTCGAACCGTCCGCCTGCACATAGCGCACCTGCTGCACGCCGTCCTGCTCCTTGCCGACCACCACCAGACGGCTGCGGCCCGACCAGGACATCGCCGTCACATCCGTCAGCTGCGGCGCCGCCTGGCGCAGGTCCACCACCGACACCTTCTGTGCCGCCACCGGCCCACGCCGCTCGATCCGGCCGATCTGGAGCGTGTTGCGCCCGTCCTCGCTCACCAGCAGGGCGACCCGCACACCGTCGGCCGACATGCGCACCGCCTCGATCCGGCCATCGCCCAGCTCGGGCACCCCGACCTCCTGCGGGTCGCCGGTGCCCCCGGGCAGCCGCAGCAGTCTCGGGTTGCCGGGGTCCCGGTCGGCGACCCACAGATCGCCCCGGGCGTCCCAGCTCGGGGCCGACAGCCGGTCCTTCGCCTTGTGGGCGCGGCTGATCACCGAGGCCTCGGGAAGCCCGTCGTCCGAGATGATGGACGACACGTAGAGAGACGTTCCGTCGTGCGAGACCGCCGCGGCCGACTGCTCGTCCCGGGCCACGCCGACCGCGCCCATCCGTACCGGCCCGTCACCGAACGGGCCGGACACCGGCTCCGGTATCCCGCTGCCCTTGGTGGAGCCGGGTATTCGCTCCACGCGCCCCTTGTCGTCGACGAAATACTGACTGTCCGGCCCACTCGACGAACCGTCGGGGGCGAACTCCTCCGCCTGGTCCGTACCGAGCAGGCACAGCTGGGAGCCGTCGGAGCGCTGCAGCTCGACCTGCTCGACCCGTGCCGACGTCAGGTCCTTCAGCGTGTAGAGGATCTGCGAGGCCATCATGCGGCAGGAGCGCTGCCCGACACCGTCCGCCTTCTTGTCGAGCGGCACCTTGAGCACGTTGCGGTCGTCGGGGGCCAGCGACGTGACGCCCTTCTGCAGCGCCGTACCGGACGGGAACCGGGACGCCACCGACGGGCGCAGCCAGTCGGTCGGCCCCGCCAGCAGACTGCGCACGGACTGCGTCACGGTGTCCATCCCCGTGACGGGATCCGTCCGGCTGCGGAGGTAGACGGGGTCGGCGACCAGCGTCGGCTGCCCCTCGGACCGGCCCGCCGCGAAGTAGTACTTGTTCACGGAGCGGTAGAGCCGCCGGAAGTCCGACTGCCCGAGCAGCAGGCCGTCCGGTACGTGGTCGATCCGCCACTCCTTGCCGTCCGGCCCGTTCTCCTTCACCAGATGCAGGGTCTGCCGGTACTCGGTGGGCGCGAGCGGCTGGTAGGCGTTCTGGGCGTCGACCGTCGCCACCTCCTCACCGGTCAGCGTGTAGGTGGCCTCGGTGATATTGCGGTCGCTGTCACGCAGCGGACCGTCCTTCCTGGTGGGTGCCTTGGTGAGCACCGTGGTGGAGGCACTCGGCTTCCAGGCCGCCGCCGCATCCCTCGTCAGGTACTGGCGGGTCGTCCTGAAAAGCGGATCGTCACTGGTCATCGACTCCAGGAAGCCGTCGACCACCTCGTTGGGAGTGGCGTCGTCACGCGGGGCGACGGCGTACACCTGTACCTGGGAATCGCCGGGCTGGGAGGCGTCGACCGCCTTCACGTCCCCGGTGACCGGCATCGAGCCGCACGCGGACAGCAGCATCGCACCGCATCCGATCAGGGCGGACAGCCCCAGCACCCGCCCCCGGCCGTCCCCGTGAAGGTCAGTGCCCACGATTCGCCCCTCCCCGCTCCGGGTCCTGCACCACCGTGTCCGATTCGCCGCCCGGCCGCTCCTCGGCATGGCGGGCGACCACCCGGGCCCCGCTCCCGGGCAGGGCCGCCGGATGCACCGAAGCCGACCCCGGCCGCGGCGCGGCGGGAGCACGGGGCGGTACGGAAAGCGCGGACCTGTCCTGGCCATCGGGCTGGCTCGGCACAGCCGTCAGCCGGTGCTCGCTCCCCGTCTTCGGTACGACGGGCCGTTCACGGCGCTCCCGGTTGCCGCGGGAGTCCTCGGGCTCCAGCGGTATCGGCGACCCGCGCAACGGCTCGTCCGCCGTACGCGGCAGGGTCAGGCGGAACTGCGAACCCCCGCCGGGCTCGCCCCACGCCTGCAGCCACCCGCCGTGCAGCCGGGCGTCCTCCACCGCGATGGAGAGCCCGAGACCGGTGCCCCCGGTCGTCCGCGCGCGGGCCGGGTCGGCCCGCCAGAAGCGGTTGAACACCCGCGTCGCCTCGCCGGGCTTGAGCCCCACCCCGTAGTCCCGGACGGCCACGGCGACCGCGCCGCCCGCCACCCCCAACCGCACCACGACATCACGGCCCTCGCCGTGCTCGACGGCGTTGACCACGAGGTTGCGCAGGACCCGCTCGACGCGCCGGGCGTCGGCCTCCGCTATCACCGGCTGCTCGTCGCCGACCACCCGGATCCGGGTGCCCTTGCGCTCGGCCAGCGGCTCGGCCCCGCCGATCACCCGCCGTACGACCTGTCGCAGATCTATCGGCTCCGCTTCCAGGGCCGCGGCACCGGCGTCGAACCGGCTGATCTCCAGCAGATCGGAGAGCAGCGACTCGAACCGGTCGAGCTGGTCCCCGAGCAGTTCCGCGGAGCGCGCCGTCACGGGATCGAAATCGCTGCGTGCCTCGTGAATGACGTCGGCGGCCATCCGTACGGTCGTCAGCGGCGTCCGCAGTTCGTGGGAGACGTCGGAGACGAAGCGCCGCTGCATCCGGGAGAGCTCCTCCAACTGCTGGATCTTCAGCTGGAGGTTCTGCGCCATCTTGTTGAAGGCCTCGCCGAGGCGGGCGATGTCGTCCTCGCCGGTGACCTTCATCCGCTCCTGGAGCCTGCCCGCCGACAGCCGCTCGGCGATGCCGGCCGCCATCCGTACCGGCGTGACGACCTGCCGCACCACGAACCAGGAGATGACCCCGAGCAGCGCGACCAGGAAGAGCCCTGCGGTCGCCAGCGTGGTCCTGACCAGCGTCAGCGACTTCTCCTCCTGCGTCAGCGGGAAGAGGTAGTAGAGCTGGTACGGATTGTGGTCGATGTCGTAGAGCCGCTTGCCCACGACCAGCCCGGGCTGCGGCGGCTGCCCGTTGGCGTACTGGATCTCGGAGTACGTCTGGTACGCCCCGGGTCCCTTGTTCACCGCGTCCCGCAGCCGCTGCGGGACGCTCACCGCTTCCACGCTGCCCGAGCCGCGCGGTGCGCGCGTTCCCTCGTCGGCGCTGAGCGCCACCACGTTGAAGGCGTTCTTCCCACCGCTGGCGAGCTGGTCGACGAGCTCGGTCCGCCAGGAGTTGTTCGCGGTGGCGCCGTCCGCCGGGTCACCGCGCTGGCCACCGGGGGTGAGCGGGGTGTTCGCCTTCTCCTGGGCCGCGGCGAAGCCGCCCGCCGCCTGGGTCTGGGCGGCCTTGCCCTTGGCTTCGAGCAGGCCGTTGCGCACCTGCCCGATCACGACCAGTCCGAGGAGCAGCACCACCCCGAGCGACATGAGCAGCGTGCCCGCGACGACCCGGAGCTGAAGATTGCGCCGCCAGAGCCGTACGGCGGGCAGCAGCGGGCGCCGCACCCATCGCATCAGCAGGCGCGGCACGGGGCCGCCGGGCGCCCGGTCGTGGAACAACCGGCCGCCCTGCAGAAGGCGCCCGAACCGGGACGCCCTGTCTTCCGGACCGGCAGCCCGCTCCGCACGGGCTCCCGGCTCCCCGGGCTGCGGAGCAGCGCTACTCGGGGTCATGTCAGCTCGGTCCGGCCTTGTAGCCGACGCCTCGGACGGTCACTACGATCTCCGGGCGCTCCGGGTCCTTCTCCACCTTGGAGCGCAGCCGCTGGACATGCACGTTCACCAGTCGGGTGTCGGCGGCGTGGCGGTAACCCCACACCTGCTCGAGCAGCACCTCCCGAGTGAAGACCTGCCACGGCTTACGGGCGAGCGCGACCAGCAGGTCGAACTCCAGCGGGGTGAGGGCGATCGACTGCCCGTCCCGCTTGACCGAGTGCCCGGCCACGTCGATGACCAGGTCACCGATGGTCAGCTGCTCCGGTGCCGGCTCCTCGGACCTGCGCAGACGTGCCCTGATACGGGCCACCAACTCCTTGGGTTTGAACGGCTTGACGATGTAGTCGTCGGCCCCTGACTCCAGGCCCACCACCACATCGACCGTGTCGCTCTTGGCCGTGAGCATGACGATCGGCACACCCGACTCGGCCCTGATCAGCCTGCAGACCTCGATGCCGTCCCTACCGGGCAGCATGAGATCGAGCAGGACCAGGTCCGGCTTGGCCTCTCGAAATGCGGCAAGTGCCTTGTCGCCGTCCGCTACGAACGACGGCTCGAAACCTTCTCCACGCAGCACAATCCCGAGCATCTCGGCCAGTGCGGTGTCGTCGTCGACGACAAGGACGCGTCCCTTCATAATCGACATCATCCCATTAGCTAATCGTTACCTGCGATGACCTGGCACACAGCGCTGCCAGTCCGGCCCCTGTGACCGGCGAAACCACCCCCTCCTCCGTGACGATCGCCGTCACCAGCTCGGGCGGCGTGACATCGAACGCGGGGTTGTACGCGGGCGTTCCCTCCGGCGCCACGGGCAGCCCACCGGCTCCCTGCCCCGTCGATCCGGCCCGCGGTGATGTGAACTCCGTCACTTCGGCCGCCGGTCGCTGCTCAACGACGATCGAAGTACCGTCCACGGTTCCCAGATCCACGGTCGTGGTCGGGGCGACCACTATGAACGGTACGTGGTGGTACTTAGCGAGCACCGCCAGCGGGTAGCTCCCCACCTTGTTCGCCACCGATCCGTCGGCGGCGATACGGTCCGCCCCGATGAGCACCGCGTCCACCTCCCCCGCGGCGAACAGCGAGCCCGCGGCGTTGTCCGTCAGCAGGCTGTACGGCATCCCGTTGCGCGCCGCTTCGTACGCCGTCAGCCGGGCGCCCTGAAGCAGCGGACGCGTCTCGTCCACCCACAGCCGCCGCAGCCGCCCCTTCCGGTGCGCGCCGAGCGCCACCGCGAAGGCGGTGCCTTCCCCGCCGGACACGAGCGCCCCCGTATTGCAGTGGGTCAGCAGCCGCTGCCCGCCACCACCGGGCAGCAACTCCTCCAGCAGGGCAAGGCCGTGCCGCGCCATGCGCCCGCTGGCCTCGGCGTCCTCCCGGTGCAGCGCCCTGGCCTCGGCCAGCACCGCCGCGGCGGCCTGCTCCGCGTCCGCCCCCTTCCCGACCGCGTCCCGGTACGCCCCGGCGGCCCGCCGCACCCCGTACCCCAGATTCACCGCGGTGGGCCGCGCACGGTCCAGCAGTTCCGCGGCCGACGCCACGTCGTCCCCCCGCGCGGCCGCGAGGGCCACTCCGTACGCCCCCGCGATGCCCAGCAAGGGGGCGCCCCGCACCGCCAGTGTCCGGATCGCCCGGACGAGGGCGGGCACGTCGGCACACACCAGCTCGGCCTCCTCCGCGGGCAGGCGCGTCTGGTCGATGAGCACCAGCGCGGGCCCCTCCGGGGGCTCGGCCCAGCAGAGCGCGGGAGACATCGGAGGCGTGCTGCTCGCCGGCGATTGTTCGTTCTGATCAGCCATCCGCCCAGTCTGCCCGCTGAGCCGCCCGCAGATGAAGGTGCGGAAGGACATGGAGCACCGGTCCGTACCCGGAGCGGCGCGTGACACGATGGCTGCCGGCCTGCCGACCCGATCAACGGGCGGGACCGTGAAGGAGCGAGAATGAACGACACTCCGGGCCGGGCCTCGCCCGGATCCGCCCCCTCCGAGGGCCGGGGCGCCGACGTCCCCCGCCCCTCCGAACCCGTCGACGGCAGCGGCCCGGCAGGAAACGGATCCGCCACGCGACCGCCCGCGGAACAGTGGTCCCCGCCTCCCACGGGCCGGACCGCCGGACCGCAGGGACCGGGCTGGGGCGGTGGACCGTACGGACCGGTCTGGGGACAGCCGCCAGCTGCCGCCAAGCCCGGCGTCATCCCGCTCCGCCCCCTCGGCGTCGGCGAGATCCTCGACGGGGCGGTCTCCACGATGCGCGCCCACTGGCGCACCGTTCTCGGCATCACCCTCACGGTGTCCGTGCTGGCCCAGATCGCGACCACCGCCATCGAGCGCTTCCTGCTGCCGAAGCCCGAGCCGATCGACCCGAACGCCACGGCGGCGGAAGCGGTACGCCGGATCACCGATTCCGCGCAGTCGGCCGCGTACACCAGCCTGCCGTCCCTGGTCATCACCATGATCGCCACGCTGATCTGCACAGCCGTGCTGACGGTCGTGGTCAGTCGCTCGGTCCTGGGCCGCCCCGTGACGCTCTCCGAGGCCTGGGCCGAGGCCCGGTCCAGGCTTCCTCGCCTGCTGGGGCTGACCCTGTTGGTGGCGCTGCTCGGCTCCGCAGTCATGGCCGTGGGCGTGTTTCCGGGAGCCCTGATCGGCGACGTCGCGGGAGCCGGACTCGTCCTTCTCGGCGGCGCGGCCGGGCTCGCCGCCCTCATCTGGCTGTGGGTC
Source organism: Streptomyces sp. NPDC056347 (assembly GCF_042262625.1). NCBI lineage: Bacteria > Bacillati > Actinomycetota > Actinomycetes > Kitasatosporales > Streptomycetaceae > Streptomyces > Streptomyces sp. NPDC056347. The sequence goes on from NZ_JBHJQP010000183.1 coordinate 13,893, forward strand.
CGTTTCTCCCTCGCCGCTCCGGCCCTGATGCTGGAGCGACAGTCGGTCATCGCCTCCATGCGCCGCTCCGCGAAGCTCGTCAAGGGCGCCTGGTGGCGGACGTTCGGCATCCTGGCCCTGACCATGCTGCTGACGCTCGTCGCGGCGTTGGTCGTGGCCCTGCTCATCAGCATCCCGCTCGGGATCATCGCGGTGGCCTCCGGCGGCAACGAAGCCGGCTCCGCCTTCATGAGCGGCTCCACGAACCTCGACTGGCCGTTCCTGATCGTCTCCGGCATCGCCGACGTGATCATCTCGATGATCACGTACCCGCTCACCGCCGGCGTGACGGTACTGCTCTACGTCGATCAACGCATCCGCCGCGAGGCACTCGACCTCGAACTCGGACGGGCCGCAGGCCTGCCCGAATACGACACCGGAAGCTGACACCGTCCCGGGGGCGGGGGCATCGCGGCAGGACAACTACTGATCCGCGCGAGCGGCGGCCCCCGTGGACATCTCACCCGAGGCCGCGGGGCGCAAGCTGGCTCGGCCCCGGCACGCTCCGGGGCTGGACCAGCGAGCTCCCGCACACGGCCTCCAACGCCGCCCCCGCAGCGCGGCGGCCGACAGGCTGCCGGGGCCCACACCGCCGCCGCAACGCTGGAACGAGGCGGTCCAGGAGCGGACGCGCGCCATCGTCCGCTCCTCGGAGTACCGCGCTCTGCTCGCCCCCGCCCCGGCTACACCGCCAACGAAGCGGCTGGCCGGGGCGGGGGCTCACTTCCCTCACACACGACCCGCTCGCGGCCCCCGTCAGGGATGCCGACGACCTCACGTACGGGTGGCCGCGCCGTCGGCCGGCAGACGTACCTGACCATACGGGCGCTCGACGGCCTCGAAGCCGCCGCTCCTCGCAACCGCAGCGGCCCGAGAAGTGGCCCGATGAGCGGGCCCGGGCACCGCACCCGCCTCGGCGGCTCTCACCCCTCCCACCCGGCGCCACACCGTGCTGGCGGCTTCCGTGGCCGCCCCACACGTCAAGGAGAGACGGCCGAGGAAAGAGAGCGCACAGTGGACGGCGGTCTACGAGACGGCAACGGCCGCACAGGCCCAACCATGAGAGCCTCTCGTCCGTGGCTACTGAACCCGCGGTGGGAGAGCTGTTGCACCAGCGTGGCTGGCGGACAGCATTCACGGTCGCTGAAAGGGTGAACGCGTGGGCTGCCCTGGTGAGCGTCATCGAGCGCGGCTACGGCGACGACATCTACGAGTACACCAACGACCTCTACTGCCGAAACTGGCTGCACGAGGCGTGGCTCCTGCTGGACGAACACATCGTCCAGCTCTGGACCCCGCGGATCAAAGCTCTGGACGACCAGTACAAGGCCGTAACCGTCGACGACGACGGCCAAACACTCGATCAGTTCCACAGGCTCCCCGGCCCCGACCTGTGGTGGTGGCGGCGACACCCCCGCATCCTCACCGGGGACCTCGGGCGTTCGCTTCGCTCGGCCGGTGCCATCGGCGCCGACCAGGAGACGGCATGACCCTCAGCCTCGTGGGACTACGGGACAGCGCTTACCTCGCTCTCGAGGCAGCCGGGCAGCCCTGACCAGTCCGGCTAATGGCGGACGCGGCGCAGAGCCCCGCGTGCTGGTGCGGTAAACGCGAAAAAGCCCCGTGTCCTGACGGACACGGGGCTCATTCACAAAAGGAGTTCGGCGGCGTCCTACTCTCCCACAGGGTCCCCCCTG
>NZ_JBHJQP010000184.1:0-15569 GCF_042262625.1 Streptomyces sp. NPDC056347
CCACCGTGACGGCACCGTCGGCGGCCCGGTCCGGCCCGGCCCGGCCCGGTCCGGCCCGGTCCGGTCCGGGGAGCGGTCGGGGGCGGTGGCGGAAGGCGCGCGGTCAGGGATCAGGGCGACGCGCCGCCGCCCTCCTCGGCCGCGACCTGGGCGAGGGTCCGCCCCGTACGCGCGGAGCGGGCGCGGTAGGGGTCGGGGACGTCCGGGTCGGCCTGGGTGGCCCGGCCGTCCTTGGCCTTGATCAGCAGCCACACCTCCTCGCCGGGGGCGGAGGTCCCGTCGCCCCCCTTGAAGCGGGTGAGGGCGAACTCGCCGTGCAGCTTGGTCCCGTCGAGCCAGAACGTCGCGTGCCCCTCCTCCAGGGCCTGCTCGAACGGCACGGGTGACCCCCACCTGTCGTGGCTGAGCGGGCGGTAGGTGCCCTGGTCCCAGACGATGACGGTGCCGCCGCCGTACTCGCCCTCGGCGATCACGCCCTCGAAGGTGCGGTACTCCAGCGGGTGGTCCTCGGTCGGCACGGCCAGCCGCCGCACCCGGGGGTTCTCCGAGGGACCGCGCGGCACGGCCCAGGACTTCAGTACGCCCCCGACCTCCAGCCGGAAGTCGAAGTGCATGCGCCGTGCCTGGTGGATCTGTACGACGAAGCAGGGGGCCGGGTCCGCCGGTCCGCCATTGCCGGTCCTGTCCATCCGACACCTCCTCCGGCCGCCCCGCCCGGTGGTCCCTTCCACTGTGCCGCACCCGTCCCCGCGCCGCACCGCAGATATCTCGCCATCAAGTATCTCGCCGTCGATTATCTTGACATCGAGAGTGTTTGCCGGGCAGGCTTCCCGGGGTTCGAGACCCCGGGGGGAGCGCGTGATGCGGCGAGGCGGCAAGGGCGGCGCGAGCTGCAAGGGTGGCAGGAGCGGTACGGGTGGCAGGGGCGGTAGGAACGGCAGGGGGGTGCGCGCGGGCGGCGGCGGGCCCGGGCTGCTGGCCCAGCTGCGCGATCCACCCGGCGGCCGCGACGCCCGGATCATGCTGCTCGCCCTGGCCGTGGACCGGACCGGCTCGGGGCTGTGGGCCGCGTCCTCGGTCCTCTACCTCACCTTCGTCACGCACCTGAGCGCCCAGCAGATCGGCATCCTGCTGGGCACCGCCGGAATCGCGGGCATCGCCGGATCGCCGCTGGCCGGGCGGCTGGCCGGCCGCCTCCCGGTGCGCACGCTGCTGATCGGCTGCCACCTCCTCCGGCTGGTGACCCTCGCCCTGATCCTGGCCTGCACGAGCTTCGGGGCACTGCTCCCGGTCGTCGCCGTGACGTACCTGGGGGACAGGGCCGCGAAGACCCTGGAGATGCTCTTCGCCACCCGGGCGGCCGGCGAACGGCGGGTGGCCTACCAGGCGCTGTCGCGCAGCGCCGCCAACGCGGGCTACGGCGTCGGCGCCGGGCTCGCCGCCCTCGGCCTGGCGGTGGGCACCACCGACGCGTACCGCGCCCTGATCCTGGGCAACGCGCTCTCCTTCGTCGTCGCCGCCGGGCTGGTGTGGCGCACCGCCGAACCGGCCCCGGCCCCGGTGCCCCGGGCCCCGGCGGGCGGCGGTCCGGCGAAGGGGCCGGGCCCCTGGCGGGACCGGGGCTACCTGCGCTTCGTCCTGCTGGACATCCCGATGAACCTCGACGACTCCGTCCTCGGCGTCGGCCTGCCGCTGTGGCTGGTGAGCCGGACCTCCGCGCCGCACGCCCTGGTCCCGGCCTTCCTCGTCCTCAACACCGTGCTGGTCGTGGTGCTCCAGCTGAGCGTGTCGAAGCGCGCCGAGGGCCCGCGCCGCGCGACCCGGGCGCTGCTGCTGTACGGGGGCCTGATGCTGGGCTGCTGCGCCTTCATGGCGCTGGCCACCCGGGGCGGGGCGTGGGCGGCCGCGGTGGTGCTGCTCGCCGCGGCGCTGCTGGTGACGCTGGCGGAACTGATGCGCTCGGTGAGTTCCTGGGAGCTGGCGGTGCTGCTCGCCCCGGAGGATGCCCGCGCCGCGTACCTGGGGGTGGCGGGGATGTCGCAGTCCATCCAGAAGTCCGCCGGGCCGCCGCTGCTCACCGGGGTGGTGATGGCCGCCGGTCCGGTGGGCTGGCTGGCGCTCGGGGCGGCGGTCGCGGGCCTGGCGGTGGTGCAGAACCGGACCTGCGCCCGCCGACTCGGCATCGGCCCGTCCCGCACGAAAGTCACCGCATCCAATGTTGGGTAGACTGGTCTACCTAATTAACCTGGTCGAGGGAGGCGGACGGCGTGGACGGACAGCGACCGGTGAAGCGGCGGCGCGGGGCGGCGCGCGGCCGGATCCTCGACGCCGCCGCGCGCCGCTTCTACGCGGACGGGGTGACGGCGACGGGGATCGACACGATCACGGCCGAGGCCGGGGTCGCGAAGATGAGCCTCTACAACAACTTCGACTCCAAGGCCGACCTGGTCGGCGCCTATCTCACGGCCCGGCACGAGGAATGGCTCGGCCTCTACGAGCGGCGGCTGGCCACGGCCGGCCCCGGACCGGCGGCGGCCGTGCTGGCCGTCTTCGACGCGTACGCCGACCACGCCGAACTGGCCTACGAGCACGGCTTCCGGGGCTGCGGACTGCTCAACGCCGCCGCCGAACTGCCCGCCGGGCACCCGGGCCGCGCCGTCGTCCGCGCGCACAAGGAAGAGGTCGAGGGCCTCCTCGCCACCCATCTGCGGGAGCTGCTGCCCGGCCGGGAGGAGCAGGCCCCGCGCATCGCGGAGCACCTGGCGTTCCTGCTGGAGGGAGCCGTGGTCCGGGCGGGCCTGGAGGGCGACTCCACCCGCGTCCGGCACGCCAGGGAACTGGCATCGTCCCTGCTGACAGCCCTGTGACCGGGGGCCTGGGGGTGAGGGCCACACGGACCGCCGGGGCCGGGGCGGGCGCGCTCGCCGTGCTGCTGGCCTCCGTGCTCTGGGGCACCACCGGCACCGCGGCCACCCTCGCGCCCGGGGTGGGCCCGCTGGCGATCGGCGCCGCCGCGATGGGCCTGGGCGGACTGCTCCAGGCGGCGGTGGCGGGGCGCCGCATCGCACGGTCCCGGGACCGGCTGGCGGCGCGGTGGCCGACCGTACTCGTCGGGGGCGTGGGCGTGGCCCTGTACCCGCTGGCGTTCTACACCTCGATGCACCTGGCCGGGGTCGCGGTCGGCACGGTCGTGTCCCTCGGCTCGGCCCCGCCCGCCTCGGCGCTGATCGAGCGGCTGGCCGACGGCAGACGGCTGTCCCGGCGCTGGCTGGCGGGCGCCGCCCTGGGCCTGGCGGGTACGGTCCTGCTCTGCGCCGCCGAGGCCGTCCACGGCGGCCCCGCCGGTACGGGCTCCGCCGGGCGGACCGTCCTGGGCGTGGGCCTCGGCCTGGTCGCGGGAGTCACCTACGCCGGGTACGCCTGGGCCGCGCACCGCCTGATCACCCAGGACGTCCCCGCGCGGGCGGCCATGGGCGCCGTGTTCGGCCTCGGCGGGCTGATGCTGCTCCCGGTCCTGGCGGCCACCGGAGCACCGCTCACGGCCTCCTGGACCAACGCGGGCGTCGGCCTCTACATGGCCGTGGTCCCGATGTTCACCGGCTACGTCCTCTTCGGCTACGGCCTCGCCCGGATTCCGGTCAGCACGGCGACGACGCTGACCCTGCTGGAGCCCGCCGTGGCGGCGGTGCTCGCGGTGCTGGTCGTGGGCGAGGAGCTGCCCGCGCTCGGCTGGGCGGGCATCGCCCTCGTCCTCGCCTGCCTCGCCGTACTCACCACCCCCTCCCGCCCGGCGCGCTCCCGCACCCCCGCACCCGGCCCCGACCCCATGTCCGACCCCGCCCTCCTGCCCGAGTCCGCCCCGAAATCCGGTGGAGCGGCTTCGCGTCCGTAACTACCCTGCTGCCGACCACAGTTGTCCAGGCGAAGGGCATCCCGTTGTACATCGCGTGAGACCTCCCGAGAGCTGATCTGTCGCGCGTCGCCGTCTGTGCGCCGCGCTCCTTTTTGCTGCGGATTTCTCACTGAAGCCGGTGTACTCCTGTGCTCGAAAACTGGGTGGTCATGCCCACCTGCCTGCCGCTCGTCCTGCGCCGTTGCCATGTGTGCGCGTCCGAACGTTTCCGGACGCACGGCAAGTTCCGGGTCAACGCGAACCACAAGCTCATCGACGTCTGGCTCCTCGCGCTCTGCGCCACCTGCGGGGAGACCACGAAGCTGACGGTTCTGGAGCGGACGAACGTGCGCTCCGTACGGCCCGGAACGCTGGACCGGATGCACGACAACGACCCCGCCCTGGCAGCCGAACTCCTCCAGGAACCAGCCATGTTGCGGCGCAACCGCATCGCCCTCGACTGGACCGGCGCCTGGCGCCTCGACACCGGCGGCCCGGTCGGCACGGACCGCGAGGTGATCGATGTGTCGGTCCGGTTCGCGGCGCGGATACCGGTCCGGCCGGTCCGGCTGATCGCCCAGGGCTGCGGTCTGGCCCGGGCCGAGGCGGAGCGGCTGGTCGAGGCGGGGAAGCTCGTCTCGGCGGTCCGCCTGACCGGAAAGCTCTCCGGTGACTTCACCTTCACGCTGAAGCGCTGAGCCGGGCCCTGTTGCCGCTGCTCCCGCCGCCGCTCCCTGCCCGGGGCGGCGGCGGCGGTGGTGGCGGTGGCGGTGGTGGCGACGGCGACGCGCAGAAGCCGGGCTCCGCCCCGCGCCCCTCCCGTATCGGTTCACCCGTATCCGTTCACCCGCGTCCATTTACCGGCATCCATTCACCGGCATCCCCTCCCTTTCCGCACCGCACGGCATACGTTGGGGTCCGATCACCAGGTCACTGGTGCACGACGGAGGTGTCCTCACATGCGGATCGGCACGACCATCTTCCTCACCGACCGGACGATCAGCCCGCTGCGGCTCGCCCATGAGCTCGAACAGCGCGGCTTCGGCGGCCTCTACCTGCCCGAGCACACCCACATCCCGGTGAGCCGGGACACCCCGTACCCGCCGGGCGGCGACCTCCCCGCCGAGTACGGCCGCACCCTGGACCCCTTCGTCGCCCTGGCCCAGGCCGCCGCCGTCACCGAAAACCTCACGCTGGGCACCGGCATCACCCTGGTCGCCCAGCACGACCCGATCGCCCTGGCCAAGCAGGTCGCCACCCTCGACCACGTCTCCGGCGGCCGCTTCACGCTGGGCGTCGGCTACGGCTGGAACGTCGAGGAGGCCGCGGACCACGGTGTTGACTGGCCCGCCCGCCGCGCACTGGTCCGCGACCGCCTCGCCCTGATGCAGGCCCTGTGGGCGGACCAACCCAAGGCGTACGACGGCGAGTTCGGCTCGGTCCGGGCGAGCGACGCGTACCCGAAGCCCGCACAGCGGCCGCGCGGCCCGGTGAACGGCCCCCGCACCCTGATCGGCGGCACGGCGGGCCCCAAGCTCTTCGCGCACATCGCGGAGTACACCGACGGCTGGCTCCCGATCGGCGGCGCGGGCCTGGCCGACTCCCTCCCCAAGCTCCGCACGGCCTGGGAGGCGGCCGGCCGCGACCCGAAGCACCTCCAGGTCGTCCCGTACGCCGTCCTCCCGACCCCCGGCAAGCTGTCCCACTACGCGGACCTGGGCATCGAGGAGGCCGTCCTCCAGCTCCCCTCGGCGGAGGAGCCGGAGGTCCTGCGCACCCTGGACGCGTACGCGAAGTTCCTCTGACCTCTGCGACGAGTGCAGCGGTGCGGGCGCGGGTGTGGATGCCGCCCAGGCCGGCACAGCCCGGAAACAACCAAACGAAAACAGCCACCCCACCCGACAAAGCCCCAGCTCAACAAGTGTTGTCCCCGCGCGTGCGGGGGTGGTCCGTACCTGTACAGCAGCATCGCCCCGGCCGAGGCGTTGTCCCCGCGCGTGCGGGGGTGGTCCGTGCGCGGCAGGCGGACCCTCGTGCCCCGGCGCGTTGTCCCCGCGCGTGCGGGGGTGGTCCGGTGGCCGAGCAGAGGATCAGGACGCTGAGGCTGTTGTCCCCGCGCGTGCGGGGGTGGTCCGTGGAGCGGGCGGCCGTCGGTGGACTGGTAGGTGTTGTCCCCGCGCGTGCGGGGGTGGTCCCCGATTCGGTTGGTGGCCGCGTTGCGTGGGTGAGTTGTCCCCGCGCGTGCGGGGGTGGTCCGGTGGCCGAGCAGAGGATCAGGACGCTGAGGCTGTTGTCCCCGCGCGTGCGGGGGTGGTCCGTGGAGCGGGCGGCCGTCGGTGGACTGGTAGGTGTTGTCCCCGCGCGTGCGGGGGTGGTCCCCGATTCGGTTGGTGGCCGCGTTGCGTGGGTGAGTTGTCCCCGCGCGTGCGGGGGTGGTCCGGCACACGAGGTACGCCTCACCGTCGTGGGCGAGTTGTCCCCGCGCATGCGGGGGTCCGGGGCGGCGGGGTTCGCAAACGGCGGTGGCGCTGTCCCCGGGCGTGCTGGGCAAGCTGCTCACGGCTCGTCGTCCTCGCCGGCCGGAGCGTCGAGGTCTTCGGCGGCGACGGGCGACGGCAGCCTCGCGCCCCTGCTCACCGCGATGCGGTGCACGCGTGTCAGCGACTCGTTCAGCTGTGCAGCGAGAAGGTGGAGTTCGCCGGGAGTCCATGAGCGATCGGCGAGTACGCGCAGGGCTTCCGCCATGACCTCTCCGGCCAAGCCGAGTTGGGTCGCCTCCACGTCGTCCGCGAGATGCGCGATCAATCCGTTGCCGTCGCCGGAGAGGTAGCACGGCTGTCCTGCCGCGCCGGTCCACGGGAGGAGACGCATCCGGTCCGCCGAGCTTGTCGCGGAGGGGTTAGGGGTGACATGGGTGGTGACGCGGTGAGGCACTTCGGGCTCCTGTTGGCATGGGGCTTGCCCCGGACCGGTGTGCGGAAACGAGGAAGCCGACGTGTTGCCAGGTTGCCGGTGCGCGGTGTGCGGAAGTTGCACTGAACTGTGCAACTCCGCGATCCCGAGAGGTGCTGGGGCGTTTCATTCGGATCTTCCGGCCGAAGCGTGCCGAAGTCGACGGCTTGGACGATCATCAGGTCGTGAACACGGATTATTGGACGGTGCTCGGGGACTCCGAGCGAGATCAGTGGACGTATGTCCCACGTCAGACCATTGGACCACTGCGCTTCGGGATGGATCGGGAGGAGGCCGTCACCGTCATGGCGGCGTGCGGCTTCGCCGCGGAGCAGAGCGACATGGGGGGCTGGCACTCGACAGGCCGTACTCAGTGGCGCATCGAGTTCCTCAAGCCCAGACCGGTGGCCTGGAGCCGGCCAGGCGGGGTGAAGTGCTATTTCATCGAAGGCGCGGGCCTGACGTGTGTGCTGGTCGATGGCCTGCTTGGCCCGCAGGTAACCCATGAGGGTATCCGCCTGATCGGTCGCGTGCCATCGGAGCTCTACCAAGACATGGAAACCTATGCGCTCGAGCAGGACCTCGGCCTGCAATCCAGTCCAGGAGGAGACCTGTTCGTTGAAGGCTTCGAGATCGAGCTTGGCGCCCAGCGTGCCGGTGACACAGCTGTGACCTGGGCCCTGTTTTTCAATACGGGGACGATTGCGGGTACCTCCTGGGACATCGCCCCCGCAGAAGTTTGGCACCATTGGTAGAGCGTCACCCTCAGGACGCAGACCTGAACACCTCGGGTTCCCTTCCTGACCAGATGTAGATCCCTGCAACGTGAAGTGCAGCAAGGTAGACGGTTGCGGTCTTGTCGTAGCGGGTGGCCAGGCCGCGCCATTGCTTGATCTTGTTGATGCCCCGCTCGACCGTGTTCCGCTGTTTGTGCGCTTCGCGCGCGAATGCCGGAGGGCGTCCACCGCGGCTGCCAAGCCGCTTGCGATTCGCTGCCTGGTCGACGGGCTGGGGAATCACCGCCCGGATCCCACAATGTCGCAGGTAGGTGCGGATCGCGCGAGATGAATATGCTTTGTCCGCGAGGACCGCGGTGGGCGTTGTTCGGGGGCTGCCGACCGGCCGAGGCACCCGAATCCCCGTCATCACGTCCGGGAATGCCGGGGCATCGCCAGCCTGGCCGGGGGTAATTACGAAGGCCGGCGGGCGGCAGCGGCTGTCGGCCGCCAGGTGGATCTTCGTTGTCGGCCCACCACGCGACCGTCCCAGCGCATGATGGTCTGGTTCCTCGACCAGGGCCCCTCTTTGCGGGCCCCGGCCGCGTGCTGGTGAGCACGAACCACCGTGGAGTCGACCGCGACGACACAGTCCAGATCGCCCTCGGCATCAGCCTGGGCGAGGAGGTTCGTGAAGACCCTTTTCCAGGTGCCGTCAGCTGCCCACTTCCGCGGCCTGTTGTGGACGCCCTTCCACGAACCGAAGTGCTCAGGCAGGTCCACCCACGGAATCCCGGTGCGGTACTTGAACGCGATCGCGTCGATCACCTGCCGGTGATCCAGCCACTGCCCGCCCCGCCTCGGCGTCCGATCCGGCGGCAACGGCTCGATCCGCGCCCACTGCGCATCACTCAACGACATGCCCCAACGAACGACTCAGTATCTGCCGAGGCAACGGCCGCCCGCCGTACCGGTCAGACAGGCCGCAGTACCTGATCAGGCTCTGCGGAAGCAGCCCCGGCGTACTCTGCGAAGTCCACGTTGCCGAGCGCCAGGTCAACCTGGACGCCGTGCACCGACGCGGGCACGGCTCGAAACTTCCTGGGCTCCGGCGACTCGATGAGTTCCTGGTAATGGACGGGGTCAAGGCCACTCACGTCTTCCCAGACAGTCGACAGAGCCAGCAACGCCCGCGCCGGCGACTTCATCGTGCCGCGGTCAGCGAGGAAGACGACAAGCAGCTCCTCATCCACCACGGCGGCAAGAACCTCGTCGGCCGTTGCTCCTGACCAAGCAGGCGCATCGACCAGCTGCACGGCTGCGGCGAACTCACCGCTTGGCCCCCACGGCCGCTGCAACTCCCCAACCACCGCGTTCCACGCCTCGTCGTCGCTGAAGTCGGTCCTGATGACGAGAACGTCGAACAAGTCGCGTCCGATCTCAGGAAGCACTCGCTCAAGGTCCTCTGGCAACGTCATGCCCGGGACTCTCCCACCCCGCACTGACAACCAGCCCCTGCGGGAGTGCTCCAGAAGAAACGGCCTAGATCCCGACCCACTCCGCATACCGCGTCAGTGTGCTGCTCCGGGTCCGGTCGCGCCGCTTGAGGGCCAGCACGCTCTCGCGCACCGTCGGGTGGTAGCGGGTCTGCTGCGGGGCGATCCGCCGGGCCCGTTGCAGGCAGTCCAGTGCCTGTTCCGCGTGGCCCGCCCATACGTGGGCGCGCCCGAGGTCCATCCAGTGGTGTCCGGCCCGCGAGCGCGTCCAGCCACGAGGAATCCGTACGTCCTCGGCGAGCTCCACCGCGCGCCCGAAGTCGTCCATCTCCGAGGCGATGGCCACCGCGTGGACCCCGACGTTCGTCGGACCCCAGGTCACCCCGAAGTCGGGCAGCTCGCCGGTCGTCCGGGCGATCGTACGGGCCTCGGCCAGTCTGGCGTCAGCGTGTTCCCGGTCCTTCATGCGCCCTGCGATCACCGCGACCCGGAGGTGCATCACTCCGCGCATCGCGTCGAGTCCGTCGGGGCGTCGCGCGTCCTGGCCGTCGAGATCCCGCAGCGCCCGGTCGATCACGCGTACGCCGACGTCGTAACGTCCCGAGGACATCGTCGTCTGCGCCCGCAGGTAGGCGTGCATTGCGGCCAGCCCCGGCTCGTCGGCGCGCGGCGCGGCCCATGCCAGCCGGTCCAGCGCGACGGTGGCGAGGTCGACGTAGCCGAAGTTCCACGCCACGGTGAACACGCACCGGAAGGTTCCCGCCAGGCATTCGTGGGCCAGTCGCTGCTCCTCGCCCGTGCTGGTGTGCACGGCCTGGACCGACTCGTCGATCAGTCCCGGCAGGTCGCGGACCATGTCCGTGTACTGCGCCTGGCGGCGCTGCACCAGGGCCCGCCGGACATCGGCCCGGATGCGGGCGACGGGACGGGGCGCCGTCTGCCAGTCGAGTGCGACGTCCCAGTTCTCCAGGCCCTCGCGGATCGGCTGGATCAACGCGTCCATCCGGTCGCGGCGCAACTCCTCCGCATACGGCTGTCCCAGCAGGTCCGAGGTCGAGACGCCCAGCGCGCGGGCACAGGCCGCGACGAGCGCCGGGGAAGCAGGTCTCTGCCCGCACTCGACCTTCGACAGCAGAGAGCTGGAGACATGGGCGCGCATCGCCAACCCCTGCTGGGTCAGCCCGCGTTGTCTGCGGATCCGGGCAACCCGCGAGCCCGGGTGCTCCTCGACGCTCTCCGGCACGGCGAACTCCGTTCTGAGGCCCCTCTTCAGAAGGTACCCCCGGTCGGGCAGGCACCCTTAGTCTCACCACTCATGAGCGCTGCGATCGTCACCATCGGCCTGGCGTTCGCCGGGTATCTCGTGACCTATCTGAACGGTCTGCGGCTGGCGCAGCGGCAGGAGCGACTGGCGCGGGTGAACCGGCAGTTGAGCGAGTTCTACGGTCCGCTCCTCGCGCTGGTCGAGATCAACAACCGGGTGTACCGCGCCTTCGCCGAGCGACACCCCCGCCCGGACGGCCGCTCGCCCATGGATCACGGACCGGAGGAGCTTCCTCCCACCGACGAGGAGCTGGCCGAATGGCGGTTGTGGATCGCCAAGGTGTTCCTGCCCAACCACCGGGCCATGCGGGACATCCTGGTGAACAAGGCGGATCTCCTGTCGGAGCCGCACATGCCGCCGATCCTGATGGAGGTGTACGCGCACGCCTCCTGGCACGAGATCGCCGTCACCCGCTGGGAGCAGGGCGATCTCGCCGTCGAACGGCCCCCGTCGCCCTTTCCGATGACGGAGATACGTCGCTACGTACGGGAGAGCTTCGACCGGCTGAAGCGGGAGCAGGCGGCGCTGCTGGGGCGGCGGCGGAACCGGGTAGCGCGGATGATCTTCCGCTGAGCACTGAGCACTGAGCACTGAGCACTGAGCTGCGGCGGATCACGATCACGTCGTCCCCGCGCACGTGGACGTGGTCCGGCACCGGGAACTGCGCCCGGAGCACGACTCCTGGTGCCGTATCAGGCATTGTTCGCCTCGTTGTGAGGTCCTGCACGTCGGCGGGTCCGGCCGCTGGCGATAATTGGCCGATGGCCATCATCGAACGCCCCATGCCGCCCTTGAACGCCGACGAGCACACCACGCTCGGAAGCTGGCTCGACTTCCATCGCACCACCCTCGCCATGAAGTGCGAGGGCCTGGACGACGAGAAGGCTGCCGTCGCGTCCGTCCCGCCGTCCGCCTTCACTCTGACCGGCCTTGTCCAGCACATGGCGGAGGTGGAGCGGAACTGGTTCCGCCGAGTGTTCGCCGGAGAACGGGTCCCGCCCATCTACGACCCGCAGGCCGACCCCGATGCCCCCGACGGCGGCTTCGAGCTGGCCGAGGGCGCCACCCTGCGCGACGCCCTGGACACCTGGCAGGCGGAGATCGCCCGCGCCCGCGAGAACTGCGCCGACCGGGCCCTGACCGACACCGGCCGCTTCATGGAGCAGGACGTCAGCCTCCGCTGGATCTACGTCCACATGATCGAGGAGTACGCCCGCCACAACGGCCACGCCGACCTGCTCCGGGAGCGCATCGACGGCACCACCGGCGTATAACGCCTGCGGATCGGGCGCGTCGTCGGGCCGGGCCGCGGGTTGCCCGCGGCCCGGGTAATCCGCGGGTTCGGGTGCTTCTCGACGCTCTCCGGCACGGCGAACTCCGTTCCGCGGCCCCTCTTCAGAGGGCGCCCCGGTCGGCCGGGCGGGCACCCGGGGAGGTCGCGCGGACAGGGTCCGGCTCGGGAGTGGAAGGTGGGCGCGCGGTCACCGTGTGTCCCGGTCGGCGGGCATTCGGCGTGATGGGACCCGGCATATGCTGAGCCGATGTCGGACGACGGCGAACTGCCAAGTATCCCGAGCGTTGGTGTGGACCTGCCTGCAACGCTGCGTATCGCCGGGCTTGCGTGGGAACGGACGGAGAGCCCTCCGTCCTTGGCCTGCTGGACCGGCTCCTTCCCGGAGCCGGCGGGCGGCAACGCGGTGGATATCAGTCTGGTGATGGAGCCGGCCGCGCCGCCCGAAGAGGTCACCCTCCAACTCGCTCACGACGTCGTGAGCCGGTTCGACGTCTTCGTCGACCGCGCCGCGCGGTACTGCCGGACGCGGCTCCGGGAGCGGCACTTTGGACTCACATCCGAGGAGCTGAGCTGGCTGGATCTTCCGGAGTTGCCGTTGGCGGCTCCGGAAGCAGTGGTGTGGGCCGACCGGACCTGGGCAATCCGGTTCACCGAGAGCAGGTTCCGGCTGGCGGACCCCTACGGAATCCTGGTGACCTTCAACGGCACGCAGCCTGTCGACGTCGAGGGCATCGAGGACGAGTAAACGAGCCGCTTGTCGTGGCATCGCGACTCCGCCACCCATCGCCGGGCGGCCTGCCCCCGGCGCCGCCCCCGACCATTCGCCTGCCCGCGCGGCCTCCTGGTCTCACCACTCATGTGCGCTGCGATCGTCACCACCGGTCTGGCGTTCGCCGGGTGCCGCGTGATTCAGGGGCCGCGAAGGCAGGTGCAGAGGCTGATGCCGGTCACGTACGACAACGGCCGTCCGTTGCCCGGAAGTTGATAGCGTGATCGTCGTGACAGAACTGGAAGAGCTGGTCCTGAGCCCCGGCGAACGGGCCCGGGGTGTTCACGTCGACAGCGTGATGTTCACGATGGACTGGGCCGGTGAGGACTACCCGGGCCAGCTGGCCGCGTTCGTGGCCGGTCGGGTGCGGGCCTTCGGCACTGAGCCGACGGACGTCGATACCGACGTCGTCTACCGGGCGGCCGAGACCGACCCGACTCTGAGCCGCGGTGATGTGCCGGTCCGTCAGCTCGATCACCTGTCCGGTGTGCTGGCAGATCTCCGCTGCACGCTCATGGTGTGGGAGAACGGCACCGACACCTACGAGGTACTGGTCGCGCTGACCGATGGGCGCGAGCCGACCGGGTTGACGCACCAGGACCTCCCGGTGCGGGCCTGGGGCTCGGAATCCGAGGAGACCCTGGTCAGCCTGGACTGCCCGGACTGCTCGCAGATGCTGGTCTGGGAATTGCCGTCGGGCCAGACCCTGGCCGACGAGCACTGCGACTGCGGAGCCGCGTTGTTCGACGCCACTGGTCGCCCGCTGCCTCACGTCACTCTCCACGGCTGATCCGCTCGGCGCCCTCCGACCCCGACTCGTCCCCACCGGCCGCTCGCCCCCGGATCACGCGCGGGAGCGCAAGAAGGCGGCGGCGGAACTGGGTAGTGCGGATGATCTTCGCTGAGTACTGTGCACCATCGGATGGTGGGCGGCCCTTCGCGCGGTGCCCCGGTGACTCCGGCCCGGCCGCCGACGCCCGTTCCGCGCGAGGACCGGACAGAGCCGGACAGTCAGACAGCCGGAACCGGGCAGCCGGGCAGCCGGAAAGTGAGTGGAGAGAGATGCAGCCGACATTCGTACTGGTCCACGGAGCTTTCGCGAACTCCTTCTCCTTCGCGCCGCTCCAGGCCGAACTGGGCCTCCTCGGGCACCGTTCGGTGGCCATCGACCTTCCGGGGCACGGGTTCGCCGCGACGTATCCGCGGTCCTATCAGGCGCCGCAGGATCTCGAAGGGCTCGCGACCGAACCCGGGGCCATCAAGGGCGTCACGCTCGCCGACAACGCCGCACATCTCATCGGGATACTGGAGCGGGCCAAGCGGAACGGGCCCGTCGTCCTCGTCTCGCACAGCCGTGGCGGCATGACGGCCACCGTCGCGGCCAACCAGCGGCCCGACCTGATCGACCGCATTGTCTACGTCTCCGCCTGGTGCCCCGTCGACCTCGGCATCGGCGCCTACTACGCCGAGCCCGAGATGGCCACGGTCGACGCCGCGGGGCTGGCGTCGGCGATGGTCGGGAACCCCGCCGAGCTCGGGCTGCTGCGCTCCAACTTCCGCACCGCCGACCCCGCTGTCCTCGCGGCCTTCAAGGCGGCGTTCCTCGCCGACGGTACGGACGAGGAGTTCATGGTCTTCCTCAACACCTTCCAGCCCGACGAGAACCTCGACGTCGGCACCCCCGACGTCCGGGCGCGGCCCGACACCTGGGGCCGGATTCCCAGGACGTACGTCCGGCTGACGGAGGACACCAGCGTGCCGCTCGCCATGCAGGACCGGATGATCCGCGAAGGGGACGCGCTGACGCCGGACAACCCCTACGACGTCCGTACGCTCACCAGCAGCCACCTGAAGTGGATGGTCGACCCGACACCGGCGGCCCGGGTCCTGGCCGACGTCGCCGCGCTCCTGCACGCCGACGAATCCTGACCCTGACCCGAGCCGGGAAGGGCGGAGGGGGCGGGGCCCGAGGGCGCCCGTGCTCAGAGTCCGGCGAGGAGGGCCGGGAGCTTGCGCATGTCGTCGAAGACGACGGTGTCCGGGCCCTCCAGCCAGTGCGCCGGGGTGAGCCCGCCCGCGTAGCCGAGTGCGCGCATCCCGGCCGAACGCGCCGCCTGGACGCCGTACTTGCTGTCCTCGACGACGACGCACGCGGCAGGGCTGACGCCCATCCGGGCGGCCGCGTGGAGGAAGAGGTCCGGGGCCGGCTTGCCGTGGGCGACCTCGGTCGCGGAGAAGATGCGGCCCTCGAAGTGGTCGCGGAGCCCCGTACGGCCCAGGGTGTGGCGCATCTTCTCGTGGCTGCCGCTCGACGCCACACAGGTGGGGAGCGCGATCCCGGCCAGTGCCTCGTTGATGCCGTCCACCGCGAGGAGTTCGGTGTCGACGGCGGCGCGGTGGAGGGCCTCGAACCGCTGCTGCCAGGCGGCGGAGCTGCCCGGCAGCCGTGCCTCGACCAGCTCGCCGATGGACTTGTTGGACCTGCCGACGAACTGCTCGACGACCTCCTGGGGCGTCAGCGGCCAGCCCAGCTCGGCCCCTACCTCGACCTGGATACGGACGGCGATGGGCTCGCTGTCGACGAGCACGCCGTCGCAGTCGAATATGACGAGTTCGGGAGCAGGAGGAGTGGTCATCCGGTCAGAATAGGCCCCCGTCCGACCCGTATGCGGCGTCATGCGACTACCGGGCCTGCTCGCCGGAGCGGGGCGGGACCGCCCCTGTGCGTGGCCGAAAAGCCCCGAAGGGCCGTTACGCGGAACACGGCGTCGAGAACGGTTCCGAGAATGGCTCCGATACTCCGGTGACCAGGCATGACGCCTGTGCGATCATCATGTGCGCTCTTCTTTACGAATAACTCACATCCGGCTTGAACTGGCCGATGTGTCACCGCTCCGGGGGGAACGGAAATGCCCATGCGATCACGCACGCGCACGCGCGAGAGATCCGGGCGGCATGCCGCCCGCTCCGCACTCCTGCTCGTACTGTCCGTACTGCTCTCGCTGCTCGTGCCCGCAGGGGCGGCGACGGCTCAAGGGGAGGCGACGGCCCAAGGGGCTCCGACGGCTCAAGAAGCAGGAGCCGCCGCGGCCCAGGACGGCGGCGCCGACTGCGCCCACCCCCCAC
>NZ_JBHJQP010000185.1:0-15567 GCF_042262625.1 Streptomyces sp. NPDC056347
CCCCGGGACACTCGTTCCCGGGGCATCGCCGTACGGAGTGACGGCTGGTCAGCCGCCGGTCGCCGGTGACTTCTTCGCGGACTCGGGGATGGCGGCGTCCTTGCGGATCGCCTTCCACAGCTCACCGGCCTGCGGCTCGGCCGCGACGACCCGGTTCCTGTCGATCCTGTCGTAGGCCACCGGGAGCATGATGGTCTCCATCGTGCCCGGGTCGACGCCGTTCATGGACCGGGCGAACTCCGCCAGGGAGGTCAGCGAGGCCAGCTCGGAGTCGGTGGTCAGCGACTTCGTCGCGGAGTTGGCCACCTTGTAGGACTTCGCCGGGCTGCCCAGCAGGTTCTGGGACTTGACCTCGCTCAGCAGGGCCAGCAGGAACTGCTGCTGGAGACCGATGCGGCCGAGGTCGCTGCCGTCGCCGATGCCGTGCCGGGTCCGGACGTAGGCGAGGGACTGGGTCCCGTCGAGCCGGTGCGTCCCGGCGGTCAGGTCGAGCCCGGAGGACTTGTCGTGGATGGGCTTCTCGACCTCGATGGTGACCCCGCCTATGGCGTCGACGAGATCCTTGAACCCGGCGAAGTTGATCTCCAGGTAGTGGTCGATGCGGACCCCGGACATCTTCTCCACGGTCTTGACCACACAGGCGGGACCCACCTGGGAGTACACCGAGTTGAACATCACACGGTTCGCGGTCGGCACCGTCGAACCGTCCGCCCTGGCGCACTCGGGCCGGGTCACCAGGGTGTCGCGCGGAATGGAGACCGCGACGGCCTTGCTCCGGCCCTCGGGTATGTGGACCACCATCGCGGTGTCGGAGCGCGCGCCGCTGACGTCACCGCCACCGCCCAGCTCCTTGTTCTCCGCGCCGGCCCGGGAGTCGGAGCCGAGGACGAGCAGGTTCTGCCCGCTGGTCGGAAGCTTCTCGGGACGGTCCTCCCCGAGCGCCTTGTCGATGTCGACGCCGGTGATGTTCCCGTCGAGCCTGTTGTACAGCCAGTACAGGGTGGAGCCGCCGGCCACCACGAGCACCAGCAACGTGACGAGGACGCCACGCCTGATGCGCTGACCGCGCGTTCGGACCTTGCGGTCCTTGCGGCCCCGGGGCTTGCGACGGGAGGTCGGATCGGAGTCGTCAGACATACACACAGCTCGTCATCGTCTGGGCCCCTGGGCCGGTGGGGGACCACTGAGGCGAGTCGGAACCTCCCGTCCCGCGGGCCGTAAGGAGCCGGGGAACGGAAGGAGGTCGTACGAAGGACCCGTCCGCGGCTCATGGGGCGCGCGCTGGGCGGGGTCACGGCGGGCGTCGCCGGCCGCACATTTCGTCGGCGGGTCGGACGCTGGAGCACTATAGACAGATTTCCCGAGCGGAAGGGAGAGCGCCTATCTTCTGGGAAGCCGGGAGGGACACGGAGTCCCGGCTCCACTTCAGAGGGGATCGTCGGGCGCATGGCAGGCAGAGGGGAGCGCCGCGAGGGGCGCGGCGGGGCACTGTCCCGGAGCGGGGCGCGACGGCAGGAAGCCCGTCCCGACACGGTCGCGATCGTGGTCGCCACACCCGGCGACGCCCCGGCACTGCTGGCGGCGGAGCGTCCCGGCACGACCGTCGGCGTGCTCTGCGCCCAGCCCGGTACGGCCGGGGAACGGGCGGCGTACGAACGGGCGGCTGCCGAGTGCGCGGGCCGCGGGGTGCGGGTGGACCGTGAGCCCCGGGTCCTCGACGCCGAGGTGGGAAAGATCACACAGCCGGTGCTCGACGCCCTGCGTGACCTGCGTCCGCTGCGGGTGCGCACCCTCGACCCCGATCCGGCGCACGTCTCCTTCGACGCCGAGGCCAAGCGGCCGGTGATCGCTGAGCCCCCGCTGCGGGGCAGTGTGGCGCGCGACACGATCACGGCGGCCCGCAAGCTCCAGCTGGAGACCGGTGACCCGGTCTTCGTCGACTGCCACCGGGCCGGTGCCGATCCCCGGCTCGGTGGGGCGGGGGGCCTGCGCCACCCCTGGCCCGCCAGTTGGCTGACCCGGGGCCGGGACGGGCGGCTCACCGCGTACCTTCCCTCGGCCGCGGGCGTGCTGCGCTGGACGGAGGAGGAGACCGGCGCCGACCGGTGGGCCGGGCCGGAGCTGCTGGAGGGACCCGCGCTGCTGCCCGGTCTCACGGTCGTCCAGGACGGTCTCGGCTACGTGCACCTGATCGGCCTGCGCCGCAGGAAGGGGGCGGACGGCGCCGAGCTCGTCGTGGTGGTGCACGCCACGCAGTACCAGTCCGGCCGTCCCCTCGGGCCCTGGCACTCGGCCGGCAACCCGAACGCCAACGACCGGGACAAGGCGCGCGAGGTCGGCTTCCCCGCGGCGGTCTTCGACACCAGGAACCACCTGCACCTCTTCGTGCGCAACTTCGGCCACGGGGTCAGCACCCGGCGGCAGACGGCGGACGGGAAGTGGAACGCCTGGCAGCACCTGCGCGGGGTCAGCGCCGCCGACGAGCTGGCCGCCCTGGCGGGCCCGCACGGCGCCGAGGTCTGGGCGCGGGCCCGGGATTCCGCGGCCGCCGTGCGCTGGCACCGCGGCACGCCCGACGCGAGCTGGACCCAGGACACCGACACCTCCGCGAGCCCGTACCCCGGCACGCTGTCGGCGGCTCCCGAGGCGGGCGCGATCCGTCATCGGTACGCGGGGACCAACGAGGTCTGTGTCGGGGTGCCGGGCGGCATGCCGGTCAGCCTGGGCGGGCCGGACGGCGAAGGCCCGGTCGCCGGGGCCGCCGGGGTGGACATCCAGGGCTGGGGCTGCACGGTGCTGGTGCGCTGGGGAGCGGACGGCACGTGTGCGGTGGGCGCCCATCAGGACGGGCGCCCGGACACCGGGGTGTGGTGGTTCGACGCGGGGGAGACCTCGCTGGTGCCGCCAGCGGTGGCCGTCGACGGGCGGGGACGTGCGGTGATCGCCGTGCTGGCGCCCGACGGACGGCTGCGGATCGCCCGTCAGGAGCCGGACGCGAGCGGTCTGGCGTTCGGGGCGTGGACCACCGTCGGGTCCTGAGGCGTGCCGCGGAACCGGTTCGACAACGTTTTTGCGCCATGATCCAGTCGCTTCGAAGCCTTGCTGCGCCCGCCTTTCTGGCGGTTGTCGACACCTGACGGGTCGCCGAACGGCACCCTGTGCGGCCTTCCTGACGGTTCTGCACCACACTTGAGACCGGACATATATCCATATTCCGCGCCATACGTGCGGTGGTACAAGGTTTGACAGTTTCGGATTAACTTTGTCTTTGTTAGGGTCTGGCCTTGCCTTTATGGAAACCACAGATGGCTCAAAGGTGACCCATCCGTGTTCA
The DNA here is from genome assembly GCF_042262625.1 of Streptomyces sp. NPDC056347. Lineage (NCBI taxonomy): Bacteria > Bacillati > Actinomycetota > Actinomycetes > Kitasatosporales > Streptomycetaceae > Streptomyces > Streptomyces sp. NPDC056347. The sequence goes on from NZ_JBHJQP010000185.1 coordinate 3,335, forward strand.
TGAGGTGAAAGCCCCCTTGATCACGCCCGTCCGTGCAAGCCGCTGGGGCCGTGTTGCTCACCGTCAGGCGAGGGCTGAAGGGCTGAGGGGTCATGGGGAAACTGTCGCTGAGAGCTGTGCAGAAACTCACGTGCAAGAAGCGTGACGCCTGGTGGACGGTGCTGCTGGTCGACCCGGTGGCGACCCGGATGCTGATCGTGATGGCCCGGTTCAAGTTCATCACCCCGAACCGGGTGACCTGGGGCGCGCTCTTCATCGGCCTGGGCTCCGCCTACTTCTTCCTCAAGGGCGACACCCTGTCCCTCGTCATCGGCGCGGGTCTCTACCACCTGAGCTTCATCCTCGACTGCATCGACGGCAAGCTCGCCCGGCTCAAGGGCAACGGCACCGTCTTCGGCGGTTGGCTCGACTACGTCTTCGACCGCATCCGGGTGCTTTTTTGCGCACTGGCCCTGATGGGCGGGCAGTACCTGCGTACGGACGACGAGCTGTACCTGCTCGCCGCGCTGGTCGTCGTCTTCCTGGACATGCTCCGGTACGTCGACGCCCTCCAGATCTACAAGATGCGCATGTCCATGCGGATGAAGATCGAGAAGGTCACGCTGGAGCGCAAGGCGGCCGAGGAACAGGAACGGGCCCAGGAACGGGCCGAGCAGGGGCACGCACAGGAATCCAAGGTGGTCTTCATCGAGGACCTGTTGCGGGAGAACCCCGGCGTCGAGGCCGAGGTGCTCAAGCAGCAGAGCGGCGACGTCGTCGACCTGCATGCCCAGTTCCGCCACCGCTTCCCCTGGTACACCCGGTTCCGTCAGGCCCTGCTGCGCAGCCGGATCAGGCCGCATCTGATCAGCGGCATCGAGTTCCAGATGTTCATCTTCATCGTGGGTCCGCTGATCGGGCAGATCTTGTGGACCACCGCGGCGTCGGCCCTGGCGCTGGGGCTCTTCGAGCTCGTGATCATGTACAAGTTCTGGCTCTCCACCCGTGACTTCACCCGGCTCATGGAGAAGCTCGCCCCCGCCCCGTCCACCGCCGGCACCATCGCCGAGCACCTCCACCGCGGCCGTCACCGTCACCGGGGCCCGGCAGCCGCGCAGGCACGGACGCAGGCGGACCGCGAGGCGGAGATGGCCCGGCAGTTCCCGCTTCCCGAACAGGACGACGACCTGGGCTTCCAGCCGTACCCGCAGCCCTATCCGCAGTACGCCCAGTACACCAGGGACGACCAGCAGCCCCTTTCCCCCCAGCCGGCTCAGTACTCCCAGTACCCCCAGGACACGGAGACCCAGCAGCTCAGGGTGCTGCCCTACTGGGCGGAGAACGAAGGTTCCGTGCGATGAGCGTCCCCGTCGACCCCTCGGCCTACCTGGTCACCATCGTCGTCCCCGCCTTCAACGCGAGCGCCACCCTCGGCCGTGCGCTGCGCTCGGCGCTCGCCCAGACGCACCGGAACACCGAGGTGGTCGTCGTCGACGACGCCTCGGGTGACGGCACCCTCGGCGTGGCCCGGGAGTTCGCCGCCCGCGACGGCCGCGTACGGATCATCGAGCGCCCGCAGAACAGCGGCGGGGTCGGCGCCCCGCGCAACAACGGCATCATGGCGGCCTCCGGGCAGTACGTGATGTTCCTGGACGCGGACGACGAACTGCCGCTCAAGGCGTGCGAGGAACTGCTCGCCTCGGCCGCGGTCACCGGCTCGGACATCACCGCCGGACGGACCGTCCGGGTCAACCTCGACACCGAGGAGACCACGGTCTGGCAGCCCCAGCTGTACGCGGCGGAGCGCACCGTGGCGGGCCTTCGCGCACTGCCCCAGCTCTTCGACGACCCGATCGCCGCGGGCAAGCTGTACCGGCTGGACTTCCTGCACAACAACGGTGTCCGCTTCCCCGAGGGCGTCTACTACGAGGACACCTACTTCTCGACGCTCGCCAACTACCGGGCCCGCTCGATCACCTTCCTCACCACCCCCGTGTACCGCTGGATGTGGGAGCGGGAGTCCGCGGCCCCCTCCATCACCAACCGGCGCGGCGAGCTGCGCAGCATCCGCGACCGGGTCGCGGTCCACCAGTACACCGACGCCTTCCTGAGGGAGGTCGGGGAGACCGAGCTGCTCGCCCACAAGGCGGTGAAGTTCCTCTCGCACGACCTGCACCTCTACGCCCGCGAGCTGCGCGCCGGCGACGAGCGCTACCGCCAGGGCTTCGCCGCCGTGGTGGCCCCCTACCTGCGCTCGCTGGACCCCGCCGTCTACGAACTGTGCGGCGTCATGGAGCGGGTACGGGCCTTCTGCCTCGTCCACGAGCGGGTGGACCTCGCGCTCTCCGTGTCCGACTACGCGCAGCGCCGCAGCGTGCTCAGCTCCGACCTGGCCGAGCGCGACGGACGGGTCTACTGGTCCGGCTCACTGCTGCACCTCCCTCAGGCGGAACGTTTCCTCGATGTCACCGACCTCGACCTCCTGGACCGGCCGCTCGGCGAGGCGCGCCTGTTCAACCAGGCCACCGAGATCGAGATCCGGGGCGGCGAACTCCACGTCTCGGGATACGTCCTCAACCAGCTCGGCCGCTTCTCCTCCGGCGGAAAGGTGGAGCTCAAGGCCGTTCTGCGGCTGCGCAGCACCAAGAGCGACCACGTCTTTCCCGTGACCGCGATCGAGACGGACGACCACCGGGTGCACTACCGGGCGGTCCTCGATCTCGGCTCCAGCATCGGCGCCACCACGGGCGACGGCGTGTGGAACCTCTTCGTCCAGATCCGGCACGCCGGCGAGCGGGCCACCACCACCCTGGCGGTCCACGGCCTCGACATCGGCCGCGAGCGCTACGACGGCCCCCAGGGCCCGTACGAGATGTACCAGACGGTCAGCGGCAACCTCGCCCTGCGCCCCGGGACCGGTGAACGCACCGCGCGCGACACCCGCCGGGGCACCCCCTGGCACTGGTGGGCCGGGAGCGAGGACCCCGCACCGCTGCCGGACACCGGGACGTACCGGGCGGCCGTGGTCGTGCACTGCCACAACGACGAGCACCACCTCTACGAGTTCCTGCACTCGCTCGCCGCGCAGAGCCTGTTCGCCGAGACCCAGGTGGTCTTCGTCGACGACGGCTCCACCGACCGCACCGCCGAGTTCCTCGCCAACTTCGCCTCCTTCTACCGCAACACCAGCGTGCTGCGGATCCCCGCCCAGGGCGTCGGGGCCGCCCACCAGCACGGCCTCGCCCGGGTCGTCGCGCCGTACGTGCTCTTCGCCCGGGGCCGGGACGTCCTCGGCGCCGACTGCCTGCGACAGCTCACCGAGTCCGCCGCCAAGCACGGCGTCGACGTGGCCATCGGCAACTACGACACGTTCCCCGGACCGCGGCGCAACACCGACGAACCCTGGAAGCGCTACTTCGGCAAGGGCGCCAAGGGCCTGACCGACCTGGTCAGAAGCGCCCCCCACCTGGTCTTCTCGACCGACCTCGGCAACAAGCTCTTCCGGGTCTCCTTCCTCAACTCCCAGCGGCTGCGCCCCGAGGCCGGCGACCCCTTCGCCGAGACCTGGCTGAGCGTCGCCGGACTCCTCACCGCCCGCACCTTCAGCCTGGTCGACCGCTACGTCTACTTCGACCGCGACCCCGCGCGCAACGACTCCCTCTTCGACGTCGAGTGGAACGACCCGGACAAGATCCGCGGACGGCTGCGGCTCAACCACCGCCTGCTCGACTTCGGCGACCGGGTCGAGGCCGCCTCGGCCCGGCTGATCCACCGCTTCGTGGTCCGCTCCTACCAGCCCCACCTGCGCAACTACCACCGCGTCATGAACCGGGGCGAGATCGGCGAGGTCTTCGCGGAACTCTGCGACGTCTACGCCCGGCTCCCCGAGGAGACGCTGCTCCAGTACGTCACCCACCCGGTCTCCCGCATCCAGCACCACGCCGTGCGCACCCGGGACTTCGACCTCTTCTGCGACCCCTTCTCCGCCCCCGAACACGAACCGCGCCTCCGCCTGGACGAACAGGGCATGTACCGCCGGCTGGCGGCCGACCCGGTGGAATCCCGGCTGCTGCGCGTCGAACGGCAGCGGGCCGTGCTCGAAAGCGTCCGGTACCGGGACGGCGAGCTCCAGTTCGAGGGCATCCTCACCCTGACCGGCGTGGACATCGCCCAGCTCCTCACCAACCGGATCGAGCTGATCTGCACGGACGGGAAGCGAAGCGTCGCCCTCCCGGCCGAGCAGGTCTACCGCCGCGACCGCTGGCGGGTCCGCAAGGAACGCGACTGGTACGGCGGCTGGCGCGCCTCGGCCGACCCCGGCGCGCTCGCCCCGCTCTCCGGCCGCGACCTCACCGTGACCCTGCGCTTCCACGACGGCGAGCGCCACGTCGACGCCCCGGTCGGCGCCCGGCTGATGCTGCACCGCTTCAAGGGCATGCGCCGCATCGGCAGGGACCGGCTCTGGCTCACCGTCCGCGCCGACGACACCGTGGTCTTCCGCTACTTCACCGGAGCCGGCCAGAAGCTGCGCGGACTCACCCGGCACCTGCTGCGCCAGGCCCGCGCCGCACTGCCCGGCCGCCCCGGCTGGCGCACCCGGCTCGCGTACCTGCTGAGCTACCCGCGCCTGCACCGCAAGGACATCTGGATCATCGGCGAACGGGCCGACACCGCGCAGGACAACGCCTACCATCTGTTCCGCTGGATCCGCGAGAACCACCCGCGCCGCAAGGTCTACTACGCGATCGACGGCGACGCCAAGGACCGCGCCAAGGTCGCCCCGTACGGGCACGTCCTGGACCGGACCTCGCGCCGCTACCGGATGTACCTGCTGCACGCCAAGCGGCTCATCGACCCGTACGACCTGGAGGCCTACCTCGGCTTCCCCGAGCTGAGCAAGAGCTCCTTCCTGCGCGGCTACGGGGACCTGCTGAACTACCGCCGGGTCTTCCTCCAGCACGGCGTCACCTACAACGACGTCGCCCCGTCAGTACACCACCAGGTCACGAGCGTCGACCTGCTTTTGACGGTCGGCGAGGCCGAGCGGTCCTACTTCGCCGAGCACTGCGGCTACGGCTACGCCCGGGTCGCCGCGGCCGGATTCCCCCGGTTCGACGCGCTGGAGCCGGTGCGCTCCGAGCGGCCCCGCATCCTGCTGATGCCCACCTGGCGGCGCGACATCGTGGCCCCGTCCTACGACAGGGCGGCCAAGGCGAAGATCCCGTTCGCGGCCTCGGAGTACTTCCGCTTCTTCTCCACCCTGCTGCGCGACGAGCGGCTGCTGGGCGTCCTCGAACAGACCGGTGTGGACCTGGAGTTCATGCCGCACTACGAGATCCGCCCCTACCTGCACCACTTCCGCATCGACCACCCCCGGGTCACCGTGACCGGCGACGGCCGCGACGTGCAGCTGGCGATGCGCGAGTGCTCCCTGCTGGTCACCGACTACTCGTCCGTCTTCTTCGACGTCGCGTACATGGGCACCCCCATCGTGTACACGCCGTTCGACGAGGAGGACTTCTACGGCAGCCACTACAAGCGCGGCTACTACGAGTTCGAGCGGGACGGCTTCGGACCGGTCTGCCGTGACGTCGACTCCACGGTCCGGGAGATCATCGCGACCGTACGCCGGAACTTCCAGGTGGAGCCGGAGTACCGGGCCCGCGTCGACGCCTTCTTCGGCCGCCGCGACACCGGCAACTCCGAGCGCGTGTTCCACGCCATCGACGCACTGGAATCCGCCGTCGGCAGCAGCCGCACCACCGATGTGCCCGCCGCCCGGCCGCCGCTGGACGGTCCGGTCCCCGGCGGCCAGGGGCGGGGCGCCCGCAAGGAGTGGGCATGACCCACGGCGCGGCACGCAGGGTGTTCCTGGCCGGGGACTCCAGTGTGGCCGACCGGCAGCGCGGCTTCGCGCCGATGGCCGGCTGGGGCCAGCCGCTGCCGCTCTTCGTGCCGGGCGCGGAAATCGTCAACTGCGCGCGGGCCGGGGCGAGTTCGCGCAGTTTCGTGGACCGGGGACGGATGGCCTGGATCCTGCGCCGGCTGCTGCCGGGAGATCTGGTGCTGCTCTCCTTCGGCCTGATCGACATGAAGCCGGACCGGGGCCGCCACACCGAGCCCTTCGCGGGGTACCAGCACTACCTCCGCGGCTGCGTGGACGGTGTACGCGACCGGGGCGCCCACCCCGTGCTGGTCACCAGCCAGGAGCGCGGGGTCTTCGACGCCCACGGCAATCTCCGCCGGCTGCTGGGCCTCTACCCGCCGGCGATGAGGGAGACCGCGGCCGACAAGAGCGTGCCGCTGATCGACCTCAACGAGTGGAGTGTGCGCCGGTGGCGCCGGGCCGGACCCCGGGGCGTCCGTGAGATCTTCCTCCACCTCGAACCGGGGGACCACCCGAACTACCCCGACGGCGTGTTCGACACCACCCACCTCCGGGCGGCCGGGGCGGTCGAGTGCGCGCGCTTCGTCGCCACCGAACTGCGGGACCGTTCGATGCTGGAACCCGGCTGCTTCGCCGCCCTCGAAAGCGCCCACGTCACCGCCGAAGGGCTCGAATGGCCCGATGACCACGTCTTCGCCGAACTGACCCGGAACCGGACCCTGGAGGTGGCCGAATGAGCGACTGGTACCTGTTGGCGCGCATCCACGTCGTACACCCCGAACGCACCGCCGTCTCGGCGGTCCTGGAACTGCACGCCGACACGAACCCCGCGGCCGCGGTCGTGCCCGGCCAGGAGATCGGCCTGCACCTGAGCGTGGTGCCCAGCGGCGCGCCCTACCGCGCGTACGGCTACATCTTCGACGACATCGCCGCCGAGCACGCCACCATGACCGACCTCCACGGCCTGGGACACCTGCCCAACGGCCGCTACGCCACCTACGCCGGCGGCGACGAACCCCGCGCCGTGACCGCGGTCCTGAGGGTGAACGACGACGCCGCCGAGGGCGCGGTCCTGCTGCCCAGGGTGTGTGTCGGCGTGATGTCGTACGCCGGGGAGAAGCTGGTCTCCTCCGCGCAGATCACCGACGCCGGATTCCGGGTGCGGCGGGCCCGGGTGCCGGGCCGCGCCCTGGCCATCCCTCCCGGCGGCTACGCGGTCCTCGGCCCCGACCCCGAGGCGGCCGCGGCCGGAATGCGGGTCGTCGGCGTCGGACTCGCCCGGTACGGCACGGTCACCGCGGTGCCGGACGGGTCCGTCACGTACACCGGGGTGCCCGGCGCGAGCGGCTACGACAGGTTCTCCGTCTGCTACGAGAACCAGGCGGGCCACCGGGACTGGTCCGAGGTGACGGTCTACGCCGGGGACGTCGGCGCCACCCCCGGGCTGCTGCCCGGAGCCCGCACGAGATGAGACGGCGGGGCTTCCTCGCCGCGGCCGCCGCCACCGGGGCCTGGGCCCTGGCCGGCTGCGACCGCCCCGGCGCCCCCGGCGCCGACCGCGCGACCCCGCCCGCACCCCGGCCGGGGAGCGCCGACGGGCTGCCCGAGGGCGTGACCTTCCGCCGGCGCACCCTCCGGCTGCCGGACGCGGGCCCGGTCCGCCACCAGATCCTCTCCGTCGCACCGTCCGCACCGGTCCGGGTCACCGCCGTCCACGGCGCCCGGCTCGACACGGCGGAGACCGTACGCGCCATGGCCGACCGCGTCCACGCGCTGGCCGCCGTCAACGCCTCCTTCTTCGACATCGCCACCAGCCCCGTGTTCAGCGGCCACGACGGCGACCCGCTCGGCCTGCACATCGAGGACGGCACCCTGCTCAGCGAGGCCGCCAACGGCCGGACCGCCCTGGTGCTCGGCGAGGGCCGCGGAACCGGCCGGATCACCGAGGCCCGGTCGGTGATCGAGGTGACGGCCGAGGACGGCGCCGTCCGCCGCGTCGACGGGATCAACCGCACGCCCGGCCGCGTCGTCGGCTGCGGCGGCACCGGCGGCGACGTCCTCGCCGGCACCCACGGGCCCCGGTTCACCCCCGCCCACAACAAGCTCTGCGAGGACCCCGACGAACTCGTGCTGTTCACCCCGGAGTGGGGCGACCGCGCCGCCCGCGGCTCGGCCGAGGCCGTACTCGCCCCCGACGGCCGCGTCACCCGGCTCCGCACCCCCGGCGGCGGCCCGCTGCCGGAGCGTGGCCGGGTGCTCACCGGCATCGGCGACGGCGCCGGATGGCTGCGCCGCCACGCCCGCCCCGGCACCCGGCTCCGCATCACCGCCACGGTCCACGACGGCACCGGCCGCCGCCTCGCGGCACCCGGAGCGACCGTCGTCCAGGCAGGGCCCCGCCTGCTGCGCGACGGCACCGTCGACATCGACACCGGGGCCAACGGCATGCCGCCCACCGCCCTGACCCGGCGTCACCCCCGTACCCTCGCCGGGATCACCGGCGACGGCACCCTCCTCCTGGTGACCGTCGACGGCCGCGACCCCGGGGTGAGCATCGGGGCCACCCTGGCGGAGGCGGCGGAGCTGATGCTCTCGCTCGGCGCCCGGGACGCCCTGAACCTCGACGGCGGGGGCTCGACCACGATGGTGGTGAACGGACGGCTCCGCAACCGCCCCAGGAACGCGCCCGGCACCCCCGTGCGGGAACGCGCCGTCGCGGACGCCCTGGTCGTCCTGGCCCGCTGACGCAGGACCCCCGGAAAACGGAACGGGCCGCACGGAGTGGTCTCCGTACGGCCCGCCGTCGCGTCGGCGAGGAGCGGTTACGCCGGGACGCTCGCCACGCCCTGCGCCAGGAACTTCTTCCCGTTCACCCGCTCCGAGACGCCCTCACGGTCCAGGTACGGCGTGATGCCGCCCAGGTGGAAGGGCCAGCCCGCACCGGTGATCAGGCAGAGGTCGATGTCCTGGGCCTCGGCGACGACGCCCTCGTCCAGCATCAGACCGATCTCCTGCGCCACCGCGTCCAGCACCCGGTCGCGCACCTGCTCCTCGGACAGGACGACATCGCCCTGGTTCAGGAGGGCGGCGACCTCCGGGTCCAGCTCCGGCTTGCCGGAGTCGTAGACGTAGAAGCCGCGCTTGCCGGCCTTGACGACGGCCGCGAGGTTCTCCGAGACGGTGAACCGGTCCGGGAAGGCGCGGTTCAGGGTCTCCGAGACGTGCAGGCCGATGGCCGGGCCGACCAGCTCCAGCAGCACCAGCGGCGACATCGGCAGACCCAGCGGCTCGACGGCCCGCTCGGCGACGGCGACCGGGGTGCCCTCGTCGATGACGTTCTGGATCTCGCCCATGAAGCGGGTGAGGATGCGGTTGACGACGAACGCCGGGGCGTCCTTCACCAGCACCGCGGTCTTCTTCAGCTTCCGCGCCACACCGAAGGCCGTGGCCAGCGAGGCGTCGTCGGTCCGCTCGCCGCGGACGATCTCCAGCAGCGGCAGGATCGCGACCGGGTTGAAGAAGTGGAAGCCGACGACCCGCTCGGGGTGCTTCAGCTTCGACGCCATCTCGGTGACCGAGAGGGAGGAGGTGTTGGTGGCGAGGATCGCGTGCGCCGGGGCGACCGCCTCGACCTCCGCGAACACCTGCTGCTTGACGCCGATCTCCTCGAAGACGGCCTCGATGATGAAGTCGGCGTCGGAGAAGCCCTCCGCCTTGTCCAGCACCCCGGTGACCAGGGCCTTCAGGCGGTTGGCCTTGTCCTGGTTGATCCGGCCCTTGCCGAGCAGCTTCTCGATCTCGGAGTGGACGTAGCCCACACCCTTGTCGACCCGCTCCTGGTCGATGTCGGTCAGCACGACCGGCACCTCCAGGCGGCGCAGGAACAGCAGCGCCAGCTGCGAGGCCATCAGGCCGGCACCGACGACACCGACCTTGGTGACCGGGCGGGCCAGGTTCTTGTCCGGGGCACCGGCCGGGCGCTTGGCGCGCTTCTGGACCAGGTTGAAGGAGTAGATCCCCGAGCGCAGCTCACCGCCCATGATCAGGTCTGCCAGGGCCTGGTCCTCGGCGTCGAAACCGGCACCCAGGTCGCCGTCCTTGGCCGCCGCGATGATCTCCAGCGCGCGGTACGCGGCCGGGGCCGCGCCATGCACCTTGGAGTCGGCGATGGCCCGGCCGCGCGCCACGGCCTGGTCCCAGGCCTCGCCGCGGTCGACCTCGGGACGCTCCACGGTGACCGTGCCGTTCAGCACGTCCGCCGTCCAGACCAGCGACCGCTCCAGGAAGTCCGCGCCCTCGAAGAGCGCGTCGGCGATGCCGAGCTCGAAGACCTGCTTGCCGCGGAGCTGGCGGTTCTGGTTCAGCGAGTTCTCGATGATGACCGAGACCGCGCGGTCGGCGCCGATCAGGTTCGGCAGCAGCGCGCAGCCGCCCCAGCCCGGCACCAGACCGAGGAAGACCTCGGGCAGCGAGAAGGCGGGCAGCGCCTTGGAGACGGTGCGGTACGAGCAGTGCAGCCCGACCTCGACGCCGCCGCCCATCGCCGCGCCGTTGTAGTACGCGAACGTCGGGACCGCGAGGCCGGACAGCCGGCGGAAGACGTCGTGGCCGCCCTTGCCGATGGCCAGCGCGTCGTCGTGGTTCTTCAGCAGCTCGACGCCCTTGAGGTCGGCGCCGACCGCGAAGATGAACGGCTTGCCGGTGATGCCGACACCGGTGATCGCACCCTCGGCGGCCTCCTTCTCGACCTGGTCGATCGCGGCGTTCAGGTTCGCCAGCGACTGCGGTCCGAAGGTGGTCGGCTTGGTGTGGTCCAGGCCGTTGTCCAGCGTGATGAGGGCGAAGCGCCCCGCACCGGCCGGGAGGTCCAGGTGGCGTACGTGCGCCTGGGTGACGACCTCGTCGGGGAACAGCTCGGCCGCACCCTTCAGAAGCTCAGCGGTGGAGCTCACTTGTTGCCTCCGTTGAAGTTCGGGTTCTCCCAGACGACCGTGGCGCCCATGCCGAAGCCGACGCACATGGTGGTGATGCCGTAACGCACCTCGGGCTGCTCCTCGAACTGGCGGGCCAGCTGCGTCATCAGACGCACACCCGAGGAGGCCAGCGGGTGACCGTAGGCGATGGCGCCGCCGTACTGGTTGACCCGCGGGTCGTCGTCGGCGATGCCGTAGTGGTCGAGGAAGGCGAGCACCTGGACGGCGAAGGCCTCGTTGATCTCGAACAGGCCGATGTCGTCGATCGTCAGACCCGCCTGGGCCAGGGCCTTCTCGGTCGCGGGGATCGGGCCGTAGCCCATGACCTCCGGCTCGACACCGGCGAAGGAGTAGCTGACCAGCCGCATCTTGACCGGGAGGCCCAGCTCGCGGGCGACGTCCTCGGCGGCGAGCAGGGAGGCGGTGGCGCCGTCGTTGAGCCCGGCGGCGTTACCGGCGGTGACCCGGCCGTGCGGACGGAACGGGGTCTTCAGACCGGCGAGCGACTCCAGGGTCGTCCCCGGGCGCATCGGCTCGTCGGCGGTGACCAGGCCCCAGCCGGTCTCCCCGGCCTCGGCGTTGGTACGGCGCACCGAGATCGGCACCAGGTCCTGCTGGATCTTGCCGTTGGCGTACGCCTTGGCGGCCTTCTCCTGCGAGCGCACCGCGTACTCGTCGGCGCGGGTCTTGGTGATCTGCGGGTAGCGGTCGTGCAGGTTCTCCGCGGTCATGCCCATGAAGAGGGCGGACTCGTCGACCAGCTTCTCCGAGACGAAGCGCGGGTTCGGGTCCACGCCCTCGCCCATTGGGTGGCGGCCCATGTGCTCGACACCGCCGGCGACCACGACGTCGTACGCGCCGAAGGCGATCGAACCGGCCGTCGTGGTGACGGCGGTCAGGGCGCCCGCGCACATGCGGTCGATCGAGTAACCGGGCACCGACTGCGGCAGACCCGCCAGAATGCCCGCCGTGCGGCCGAGCGTCAGACCCTGGTCGCCGATCTGGGTGGTCGCGGCGATGGCGACCTCGTCGATCCGCGCGGGGTCCAGGTCCGGGTTGCGGCGCAGCAGCTCCCGGATGGCCTTCACGACGAGATCGTCGGCGCGGGTCTCGTGGTAGATGCCCTTCGGGCCCGCTTTGCCGAACGGGGTACGGACGCCGTCGACGAAGACGACGTCCCGGATGGTACGAGGCACGGTGGCTCTCCTCCAGGGTGCGGGATGGCACTGCTGCGCGGCACGCCCGGAAGCGTGCTGCTCCCCACATGCTACTTGCGGGTAACCAGACTGCCCACCCCCTGCGCCGGGAGCGGCGAAGGTCACACGCTCCCGGCCCCGGGGCGGCGCGGGCGACGGTCCCGGAAACGCCGAACGCCGGACGGACCGGAATCGGTC
>NZ_JBHJQP010000186.1:0-15543 GCF_042262625.1 Streptomyces sp. NPDC056347
CCCGGGGAGCGCCGCGTCCGGCACTCCGCGCGTTCCCGGCCCGTCGGCCGGGCGGGGCGGCTACCGGTCGCGGGTCAGCATCGGCAGCAGCAGGGCCGCGGACCAGCTGAAGTTGGGCGAGTTGAGCGGTGCTCCGGTGGTCGGGTCGTAGTTCTCCATGACCGGGCCGTCGCCCGCCAGGCCCGAGGCCCGGTCGACGAGCCGGTCCGTCAGGGCGTCCGCGTCCTTTCCGTACCCGTAGCGGCGCAGCCCGCCGAGGGCGAAGTAGGCCTGGTCGAGCCAGACGGGGCCGCGCCAGTACGCGGTCGGCGCGAAGTACGGGGAGCTCTTCGCGACGGTCGGGAAGGGGACCTTGGTCGCGAACTCCGCCGGGTCGGTCAGCTTCTCGCGCACCGCGCGGGCCTGCGCGGCGGAGGCCGTGCCGGTCCAGAGCGGGACGGCGCCCTCGATGCCACGGCCGCGGGCGGTCAGCGGGGTGCCGGTGCCGAGCGCGATGTCGTGGAACCAGCCGTCGGCGGGGTCGTACATCCGGGTGCGTACGGCGGTGGCGGTGGCGTCCGCGCGGTGCTTCCAGCGATCGGCGTCGGCCCGCCGGTTCAGCGCGCCCGCGATGCGCGCCAGGTATTCCTGGTCGGCGGCGAGGTAGGCGTTCAGGTCGACGGACTCCTGGTCCAGGGAGTAGCCGAGCAGGGTGCCGTCGGCGGCCCGGTTGGCGACGACCCCGGTGCCGAGGGCCGCGTCGAAGCGGGGCGCGTTGTCCATGCCGCTCTCCCAGGCGGCGGCCAGGCGCTGGTCGCCGGCGGACTCGTTGGCCGGGTCGACGGTGGCGCCGTACTCGGCGAGGCCGTTGCCGTCGTGGTCACGGTTGCGGTACCACCACGCCTGGTAGGCGGCGAGCTTCGGGTACATCTCGCGCAGGAAGCCCGCATCCCGGCTCTTCGTGTACACCTCCCAGACCGCCCAGGCGGCCAGCGGCGGCTTGGAGTTGCGTTCGTTCCAGTTGCCGCCGCCGCGCGAGGGGTCGTTGTAGAAGATGACGTCGGGGATCATTCCGGCGTCCTGCGGGCGGGTGGCGGAGTCCGGGGTGATCTGCCAGTCGAACATGGCGCGGATCTGCGACTGGGCGAGGCCGGGCGCGAAGCGCGCGGTGCCGACGGCCTGTTTCCAGGTGTCCCAGGCCCAGATCCCGCCGGTGAACCACTTGTAGGAGATCGACGGGGTGATGCCGTCGTGCTTGATCTGCCCTGCGGCGCTGCGCCAGTTGGTGACGAGAGTCTCCAGCGACTTCACGGCCGTGCGCCGCCGCTCGGCGGGTACGCCCCGGGTCACTCCGGCGACGTAGCCCCGCCAGCGCCGGTCGGTGGCCGCCTCGACGGTTTCGGGGTTGGCCAGTACGGAGCGGGCGCGGGCTTGCTCCGCGGTGCGTTCGGCGGCGGTGAAGGTGTAGGACTCGGTCCAGTCGAAGCGGTGCGAGCGGCCGGGGGCGAGGGTCACCGGCCGTTCGGCCTCGGTGCGGTAGGTGTCGCCGTCCACCGTGGTGCGGACGCGTTCCTTGTGGGTGACCTCGAAGCGTTCCGTGCCGTCGGTGAGGTAGTCCCAGGTCTCGCGGACCTTCGCGAAGTCGACTCCGACGCCGGAGGTGGTGGCGGTCAGCGAGGGCGCTTCGCGCATCGGCCGGTCGGCGGGGCGCAGCAGGCTGCCCGTCCATTCGGCGCCCAGGGTGCGCGGGGTGCGGCCGGTGTTGCGGAGTTCGGCGCCGACCAGGGCGGTGCGGCCGGTGGCGAAGCGCAGTTCCAGGGTGAGGTTCAGGCCGCGGCCGAGGTCGTAGGACTGGACGAGGCGGCCCGGCAGCGAGGTGAAGCGGGGGGCGCCGCCGCCGGCGAGGTCGAGGGGGCGGCCGTGTTCGGTGAGCCGGATGCGGCTGAAGGAGCCGCTGAGCCACCAGGGGTATTCCTGGGCGATGTAGAGGGGGCCGGTGAATCCGCCGTAGGTGTCGGTTTCGCCGGTCTTCGGCAGCGCGTAGGCGTGCCAGGCGCCCTGGTCGGCGAAGACGTTGACCGGGTTGTTGTCCTCGCCTTCGCCGGGCTCCGCCGTGGTGGGGGTGCCGTGCAGGTCGAGGACGTCGGCGTAGGCGGGCGGGGATGACGGCCGGTCGTGGGCGGCGGCGGTCTGCGGTACGGCGAGGGCGCCGCCCGCGAGGAGGAGTGCGGTCAGGGCGCTCAGTGAGCGGTGCGTGGATGTGCGCCGGTCTCTCCAGCGGGTCATTTTCCGGTCTCTCCAGGGTGTGGGGGCAGACGCAGGACGGCGGCGCCGAGCGGGCCGAGGTCGAGGTGGTCGTGGACGGCTTTTCCGGTGAGCAGGTCGGTGGCTCCGGTGGCCCAGGGGCCGGTCAGGGGGGTGTGTGTCGTGCGGTCGAGGTGGTTGAGGACGAAGAGGTGGCTGCCGTGCTCGCCGGTGCGCACGGTGGCCTCGACGCCCTCGGGGACGTCGAGCACGGGGCGTACGCCCGCCGCGCGGAGCGCCGGTCCGAGCACGGTGGCGATGGAGTCGCCGAGGTGGGCGCCGGTGTACCAGGCGGTGCCGCTGCCGTGCCGGTGCCGGGTGACGGCGGGGCGGCCGGTCAGCTCGCCGGACGCGTAGGTGTCCATGACCTCGGTGTCCGGCCCTTCGGGCTCGATCCACTCGCTCCACAGAGTGGCCCGGGCGCCGGAGGCGAGCGGCACGGTCGTCCCGTCGGGGATTGGCCAGAACTCGTCGACGGACACGCCGAGGAGTTCGCGGAGCGGTCCGGGCGCCCCGCCGTCGTGGATGTGGTCGTGGCCGTCGACGACGCCGCTGAAGGGGCCGCAGACGAAGTGGCCGCCGCCGTGCACGTAGGCGGTGATCCGTGCGGCGTCCTCGGGCCGCAGCAGGTGGAGGTTGGGGGCCAGGACCGCCCGGTAGCCGGTCGGGTCGGCGTGCGGGGGTACGAAGTCGACCGTGACGGCGCGGGTGTGGAGCGCGGCGTACCAGGGGCGCAGGAGGTCGCGCCAGCGCATCCGGGCGGAGGGGTGGTCCTCCGCCTCCAGGGCCCACCAGGAGTCCCAGTCGAGGAGGACGGCCACGTCGGCGGTGGTGGTGGTGGCGCCCGCGACGCTGCCGAGGCGGGCGAGTTCGGTGCCGAACCGCACGGTCTCCCGCCAGCCGCGGGAGGCGGTGCCCCGGTGCGGGAGCATGGCGCTGTGGTACTTCTCCGCCCCGGCCCGGGAGGCCCGCCACTGGAAGTACATGATGCCGTCGGCGCCCCGGGCCAGGGCCTGGAGGGACCAGAGCCGTTGCAGTCCGGGCCGCTTGGGGACGTTGACGGGGCGCCAGCTGACGGCGGAGGGTGCCTGTTCGAGGAGCAGCCAGGGGCGGCCGCCCTTGAGGGAGCGCATCAGGTCGTAGTTGAGGGCGGCGTTGACGTGGGCGTGCGGGTCGGCGGGGTCGGGGTAGGCGTCGTCGGAGACGAAGTCCTCGTGCCGGGCCCACTCCCAGTAGTCGAGTGCCTTGAACATCGACATGAAGTTGGTGGTGGCCGGGGTGCCGGGGCTCAGTTCGCGCAGGGCCTCGCGCTCCGCGCGGTGGCATTCGAGCAGGGCGTCGGAGCAGAAGCGGCGCCAGTCCAGCAGCTGGGTCGGGTTGACCGGGCCGGGGGCGGTGCGGGGCGGTTCGATCTCCTCGTACGCGGTGTAGTGCTGGGACCAGAAGGCGGTGCCCCAGGCGTGGTTGAGGGCGTCGACCGTGCCGTAGCGCTCGGTGAGCCAGGTGCGGAAGTGTGCGGCGGAGCGGGCGCAGAAGCATTCGGTGACGTGGTCGCCGTACTCGTTGTGGATGTGCCAGAGGGCGAGCGCCGGGTGGTGTGCGTAGCGTTCGGCGAGGGTGCGGGTGAGGCGGAGCGCGGCGGCGCGGTAGTCGGGCGAGGAGGGGCAGTAGTGCTGGCGCGAGCCGAATTCGAGGCGTACGCCGTCGGCGGTGACCGGCAGGATCCCGGGGTGGGCGCGGATCAGCCAGGCGGGCGGCGAGGCGGTCGCGGTGGCCAGGTCGACGGCGATGCCGTGGGCGTGCAGCAGATCCAGGAGCCGGTCGAACCAGCCGAAGTCCCAGGTGTCGGGGCCGGTCTGGAGCCTGGCCCAGGAGAAGACGCCGACGGTGACCATCGTGACACCGGCCTCGCGCATGAGCCGGGCGTCCTCGGCCCACACGTGCTCGGGCCACTGTTCGGGGTTGTAGTCGCCGCCGTGGAGGATGCCGGGGACGCGGGTCAGGTTCTTCATCCCTTCACCGCCCCGCCGAGGAGTCCGGCGACGAACTGCCGCTGGAAGAGCAGGAAGAGGAGCATCAGCGGAAGGGTGGCGAGGAGCGACCCGAGCATCAGGCCGGAGTAGTCGACGTGGGTGAGCCCCGTGAGGGTGTTGAGTGCCACGGGCACGGTGTATTTGTCCTCGGAGTTCAGCATGAGCAGTGGCCAGATGAAGCTGTTCCACTGCGCCATGAACGTGAAGATGACCAGGGCGCCGAGCTGGGGACGTACGCAGGGAAGTACGACTTGGTAGAAGGTGCGTACCTCGCCGGAGCCGTCGATGCGGGCCGATTCGAGGAGTTCGTCGGGGAAGTCGACGAAGCCCTGCCGCATCAGCAGGATGCCGAAGGAGTTCACCAGGAAGGGCAGGACGACCGCCTGGTACGAGTCGATCCAGCCGACGCTCGCCATCATCTGGAACAGCGGCACGAGCAGGACCTGGAAGGGGATCATCATCGTGGCGAGCACCGCGCCGAGCAGCAGGCCGCGGCCGCGGAAGCGGAACTTGGCGAGGCCGTAGCCGCACATGGCGGAGATCAGCGAGCTGAGCACGGTGTGGACGACGGCGATGCCGACGCTGTTGAGCAGGACCTGTCCGAAACCGATGGTGTCCTGGAGGCGGACGAGGTTGTCGAGGAGCCGGCCGCCGGGCAGGAAGGGCGGCGGTGAGCGGAACAGCTCCGAGGTGGAGCGGGTCGAGGCGATCGCCATCCAGAGGAACGGGACCAGGCTGACGACGGCACCGGCCGCGAGGACCAGCCGGACGAACAGGCGGCCCGCGCGCCGGGCCGGGTGGGCGCGTACGGGGGTCTGCGGGAGGACGGTCACCGGCGGCGCTCCCTTCCGAAGGCGAGGTACTGGAGGGCGGAGACCGCGGCGATGAGGAGCACGACAACCCAGGCGATGGCGGCGGCGTAGCCGAAGTCGAACTGCTGGAAGCCGATCCGGTAGAGGTAGAGGACCGGGGTGAGGGTCGCGTCGTCGGGGCCGCCCTTGGTGAGGACGTAGTTCTCGTCGAAGAGCTGGAGCGTCCCGATGGTGGAGGTGATCACGCAGAACAGGACGACGGGGCGCAGCTGCGGCAGGATGACGCGGACGTACGTGGACAGGGTGCCCGCGCCGTCGATGGCCGCGGCCTCGTACTGCTCCTTGCCGATGGCCTGGAGCCCGGCGAGCAGGATGACGGCGTTGTAGCCGGTCCACCGCCAGGTCAGGGAGACGATCAGGGAGACCCGGGCCCAGGTGGGGCTGTTGAGCCAGTCGATCTCTCCGATGCCGACGGCGCCCAGGATCTGGTTGACGAGCCCGCCGTCGGTCTTGAGGAGCACCTGGAAGACGACGGCGTACGCGACGAGGGTGGTGACGGCGGGCAGGAAGTAGACGGCGCGCCAGGTGCCGCGGAAGCGCAGCCAGGACTGGTTGAGCAGGACGGCGAGGACGAGCGCGAGCCCGATCATGACGGGGACCTGGACGACGAGGATGGCCCCGGTGTTGACCAGCGACTTCAGGAACACGGGGTCGTCGATCATCCGCCGGTACTGGTCGAGTCCGACCCAGCGGGTGGTTCCGGCGTCGTCGGCGGTGAAGCTCTGCAGCAGGCTCGCGCCCAGCGGGTAGGCGAAGAAGAGCGCGAAGAGCGCGGCCGCGGGTCCGGCGAAGATCCACGCGGTGGGGCGGCGCCGGACGCGGCGGGCCGGGGCGCGGGCGGGGGTGGCGGCCGCCCGGTCGGGGGCGGTGGTGAGGGCCATCGGGTTACTTCGTCCTCTCGCGCCCGGTGGCCGCGGCGATCTGCCGGGCCGCCGATTCCAGGGAGGCGCGCGGATCCTTGCCCCGGAGCGTCACCCCGGTGACGGCGGCGACCATGATGTCGACGGCCTTCGCGTCGTCCTTGGTGTACTCGATCGGCGGGATGTCGCGGGCGAGCTCGGCGAACACGCCGAGGACGGGCTGTCCGCCGAAGTAGTCCTGCTCGGCACCCAGGTACGGGTCGTCGAGCGCGGGCAGGTAGGCGGGGAAGAGGCCCTCGTGCTTGAGCATGGAGACCTGGCTGGCCCGGTCGGTGAGGACGAACTCGATGAAGGCCCAGGCCAGCTCGGGGTTCTCGCTCTGGGCGGGGACGCAGAGGGTGGAACCGCCCTGGTTGGAGGTGCGGGGACCGTCGGCGGTGAAGCCGGGCAGCGGCACCACACCGAACCTGCCCCTCAGCTCCGGCATCTCGTCGGTGAGGGTCCCGGTCCACCAGGCGGCGGTGGGCGCGGTGGATGCCTTGCCCTCCTTGGTGCCGGTGACCAGTCCGCTCCAGCCCTTCTCGTAGTCGACGAGCCCCCGGTCGTGCAGGGTCTTCATCAGGGTGAGCGCCTTCACCGCCTCGGGGCTGTCGACGGCGACCCGGCCGTTCTTGAAGTACCCCTGGCCCTGCTGCTGGAGGAGGATGGGCAGGATCCCGGTGTCGGTGGTGTCCATGATGAGCAGCTTGTGGCCGGTGGCCTTCTTGATGCGGACGCCCGCCGCGACATAGTCGTCCCAGGTGAGAAGCTTCTGCGGGTCGACCCCCGCGGCCCGGAAGTGATCTTTGCGGTAGTAGAGCGCGCAGGGGCCGATGTCCCATGGCAGACCGAAGATCTCGTGGCCGGGGCCGGTGACGGTGCGCCAGGAGGCGCGGTCGAAGTCGCCTCCGTAACGGCCGCCGAGGCTGCCGAGATCGTAGAAGCCCTGGGGGAAATTGCCCGCGTAGCGGGGCAGTTTGCTGCCATCGATGGTGAGGACGTCGGCGAGGCCGGAGCCGCCGCGCAGGCCCACGGTGATCTTGTCCGCGGCGTTGTCGTAGCCGATGTCGGTGACGGCGACGGTGGTGCCGGGGTGGCGTTTCTCGAAGGTGCGGGCGAGGCGTTTCAGGGCGTCGGCGGCCACGTCCCACGACCAGACGGTGATCTTCCCGCTGACCTTGCCCCCTCCGTCCTTCTTCCCGCCGCCGATGTCGCGGCTCTCGCCGCCTCCGGTGCCGCCCATGGCGCATCCGCCGGCCAGGGTGGCCGCCGCGGTCGCGATGCCCGTGGCCAGAACGGCCCGCCGGGTGGGTTGTGTTGACACTCTTGCCTCCTGGAGCCTGAATGCCTAATGCTGTATTCAGAACACTGAATGACGGAGCCTGCCGTCAAGAGGTGTACACACAAAGACTTTTGCTGCTGTGTCCATGACCGACCGGACCGAGTCGGCCCACGCGAAAGGCGCGGCATGACGCCACCCCAGGAACCCGTCCCCCCGTACACCCACCCGTACATCCCCAACGCCGTTCCGGCCGTGCGGCAGGCGATGCTCGACGAGATCGGCGCCGCGAGCGTCGAGGACTTCTACGCCGACATCCCGGACTCCATCCGGCTGCACCGCCCCCTCGACCTGCCCGCCGCCCTGCGTTCGGAAGCCGAACTCACCCGTCACATGGAGGAGCTGCTCGGCCGCAACACCTCGACGCGGCAGGCGCTCAGCTTCCTCGGGGCCGGCTGCTACCAGCACCATGTCCCGGCCGTCGTGGACGAGGTGGTCAACCGCAGCGAGTTCCTCACCGCCTACGCGGGCGAGCCCTACGAGGACCACGGCCGCTTCCAGGCCCTGTGGGAGTACCAGTCGATGATGGCCGAACTCCTCGACGTGGAGGTCGTCAACGTCCCGGTGTACGACGGCTTCCAGGCGGCCGGGACCGCCCTGCGGATGGCCGGCCGGATCACCGGCCGCCGCCGTCTGGTGGTCGCCACCGCGATCGACGCCGACAAGCTCTCCCGCATCCGTGACTACGTACGCCCCGACCACGACGTGACGGTGGTCCCGGTCGATCCGGATACCGGCTGCGCCGACCTCGAGGCGGTCCGCGGGGTGCTCGCCGCGGGCGACACCGCGGCGGTGTACGCGGACACGCCCTCCGCGCTCGGCATCGTCGACGAGGCGCTGCCCGCCCTCGCCGCACTCGCCCACGAGGCCGGCGCGCTCTACGTGGTGGGCTGCAACCCGCTCACACTCGGCGTGCTGGCCCCGCCCTCCGCATACGGTGCGGACATCGCCTGCGGCGACATCCAGCCGCTTGGCCTGCATCAGAGCTTCGGCGGCGGCAACGCCGGCTTCATCGCCACCCGCGACGAGGAACGGCTGGTCGCGGAGTACCCCTCGCGGCTGTTCGGGCTGGTCCCCACGGCGGTCGAGGGCGAGTACGGCTTCGGCGACGTGGCCTACGAACGGACCTCGTTCGCACTGCGCGAGGAGGGCAAGGAGTGGGTCGGCACCGCCGCCGCGCTGCACGGCATCGGCGCCGGGGTCTACCTCGCCCTGATGGGCCCACAGGGCATGCGGGAGATCGGCGACACGATCCTCGCGCTCACCGCGTACGCCCGGCGGCGCCTGGCCGAGGTCCCGGGCATCGAGGTCCCGTACGGCGACGCCCTGCACTTCGCCGACTTCACCGTCCGCTACACGGGGGCCCGTACGGCCGCCGAGATCAGTGCCGGGCTCAAGGAGCGGGGCATCTTCGGCGGAACCCCGACCGGCACCCGCCGGGCCGCGTACTGCGTCACCGAAGTCCACACCAAGGCCGACATCGACCGGCTCGCCGCGACCCTGGAGGAGATCGTCAAGTGACCGCCCACACACCGGTTTCCGTGACGCCCGAGCAGGCGCGCATCGCGGCCAAGCCGCCGCTGCGCAGGTTCCGGCAGGCATCCTGGGACGAGAAACTGATCTTCGAGCTGGGCTCGCCGGGCGAGCGCGGCGTGCTCGTCCCCGCCCCCGGCCCGGCCGTCGAGCCGGTGACGGTCCCCGCCTCGCTGCGCCGGGCCGCGCCGCCCGCCCTGCCCGAGCTGTCGCAGCAGCAGGTCCTGCGCCACTACCTTCGCCTCTCGCAGGAGAACCTGGGCGCCGACCTCAACATCGACGTCGGCCAGGGCACCTGCACCATGAAATACAGCCCCAAGGTCAACGACCAGTTCGTCCGCGACCCCCGGATCGCCGCGCTCCACCCGCTCCAGGACGCCGACACCGTCCAAGGCGTGCTCGGGATCATCCACGGCCTTGAGCAGCTGCTGAAGGAGATCTCCGGCATGGACCGGGTCTCGCTCCAGCCGGGCGCGGGCTCCGCCGCGATCTACACCAACGTCGCGATGATCCGGGCCTACTTCGCCGCGCGCGGCGAGCTGGAGCAGCGCGACGAGGTCATCACGACGATCTTCTCCCATCCGTCGAACGCCGCCTGTGCGAAGACGGCCGGCTTCAAGGTCATCACCCTCCACCCGGACGCGGACGGATACCCGGACATCGAGGCGCTGAGGGCGGCGGTCGGCCCGCGCACGGCGGCACTCCTCATCACCAATCCCGAGGACACCGGCATCTACAACCCGCGCATCGAGGAGTTCGTGCGGATCGTGCACGAGGCGGGCGGCCTGTGCTCGTACGACCAGGCCAACGCGAACGGCGTCCTCGGCATCACCCGGGCCCGGGACGCGGGCTTCGACCTGTGCCACTTCAACCTGCACAAGACGTTCTCGACACCGCACGCCTGCGGCGGCCCGGCGGCCGGTGCCTGCGCGGTCACCGAGGAGCTCGCCCCGTATCTGCCACGCCCGACCGTCGAACGCGACCCGGACACCGGGCTGTTCCGGCTGGACGACGACCGGCCGGAGTCGGTCGGCAAGATGCGGCCGTTCTACGGAGTGGTGCCGAACCTGGTCCGCGCGTACGCCTGGATCATGTCGCTCGGTGCCGAGGGGCTGCGGGCCGCCGCGGAGACGGCCGTGCTCAACAACAACTACCTGCTCCACAAGGTGCGGCAGATCCCCGGGGTGTCGGTGCCGTACGCGGCGGGGCGCCCGCGCGTGGAGCAGGTCCGCTACAGCTGGGAGCAGCTCCACCGGGACACCGGGCTGCACTCCGAGGACCTCGGCCTGCGGGCCGCCGACTTCGGCACGCACTACTGGACCAGCCACCACCCCTACGTGGTCCCCGAGCCCATGACGCTGGAGCCCACCGAGTCCTACACCCGCGCCGACCTCGACGAGTACGCGGCGATCCTCGCCGAGGTGGCCCGCGAGGCGTACGAGGACCCGGAGACGGTACGCACCGCACCGCACCGCTCGGCCATCCACCGGGTGCGTCCGGAGGCCCTGGACTGCCCGGAGACCTGGGCGGTCTCCTGGCGCGCCTACCGCCGCAAGGTGCTCGGCGAAACGGACCGGGGGTGACCCGGATCGGCCTGGTGGTCAACCCGGTCGCCGGGCTCGGCGGCCGGGTGGGCCTGGGCGGCACCGACGGCCCGGACCGGGCGCGTGCCGCGCTCGCGCTGGGCGCCCGCCCGCTGGCGGGGGCGCGGGCCGCCGCCGCCCTGGCCGAACTCGCGGCCCGCACCGGCCGGGCGCCGCTCGTCGTCACCGCGGCCGGGTCCCTGGGCGCCGGACCGGTCGCCGCCGCGGGCCTCACCGGGCAGGTCGTGTACGCCCCGGGGGCCGGGCGGGACACCTCGGCGGCGGACACGGCCGCCGCGGTACGGGCCGTCGTCGCCGAGGGCGTGGAGCTGCTGCTCTTCGCGGGCGGCGACGGCACCGCGCGGGACGTGCTCGGCGCGCTGGACGGCGCGCGGTGCCCGGTTCTCGGCGTACCGACCGGGGTGAAGATGCACTCGGCGGTCTTCGCCGTCAATCCGCGCGCCGCGGGCGAGGTCGCCGCGGCGTGGCTGGACCGTTCGGGCGGGGTCCGGCTGCGGGACGCCGAGGTGATGGACCGCGACGACGAGGCCCTGGACCGGGGCCGGGTCGCCTCCCGGCTCTTCGGGTGGCTGCCGGTCCCCGACGTGCCGGTGCGGGTGCAGCAGCGCAAGACCGGCAGCACGGCGGTGGCGCCGGAGGCGGTGGGCGGCATCGCCGCGGAGGTCGCCGAGCGGGTCGGGGAGGGGCTGCTGGTGATCGGGCCCGGCTCGACCACCCGGGCGGTGGCGGCCGTGCTCGGCGCGGACACCTCGCTCACCGGGGTGGACGTGCTCGCGCTGCGGCCGGGCCGCCCGCCCCGGGTCGTGGTCCGCGAGGCGGCCGAGGACGCCCTGCTGACGCTCGGGCCCGCCTGGGTCGCCCTCTCCCCCATCGGCGGTCAGGGCTTCCTCCTGGGCCGCGGCAACCAGCAGATCTCACCCCGCGCCCTGCGCGCGGCGGGCGGGCGGGCGCGCCTGCTCGTGCTGTGCACCGGAACGAAACTGGCCGCGCTCGGCGGCCGTCCCCTCCTCCTCGACACCGGCGACGACGCGCTCGACGCGGAGCTGTCCGGCTACCACCCCGTCATCACCGGCCGCCGGAGCACCACGCCGTACCGCCTGGCCGGCTGAGTCCCGTACGTACCCCCTCGACATCGGAACCAAGGAGCCCAGCATGATTTCCCTCGACGGCAAGCGTGCGATCGTCACCGGCGGCGGAGCCGGGATCGGCCGCGCCACCGCGCAGGTCCTCGCCGAACTCGGCGCCCGGGTGGTGATCGCCGACGTCGACACGGACGGCGGCGAGAGCGCCGCGAAGGACACCGGCGCCGCCTTCGTGCGCTGCGACGTGTCACGGCGCGAGGACTGCGAGGCCGTGGTGCGCACGGCCGAGGAGCGGTTCGGCGGAGTGGACGTCCTCTTCAACAACGCGGGCATCATCCGCCGTTCCACGGTCTGCGAGATCACCGAGGACGACTGGGACCTGGTGATGGCGGTGAACATCCGCTCGGTGATGCTGATGAGCCGGCTGGTGATACCCGGGATGGCGGCGCGCGGCGGCGGCTCCATCGTCAACACCGGTTCCGGGTGGGGCATCCGGGGCGGCGGCCGGGCCGTCTCGTACTGCGCGTCCAAGGGCGCCGTCGTCAACATGACCCGGGCCATGGCCATCGACCACGGCCCCGACAACATCCGGGTCAACTGCGTCTGCCCCGGCGACACCGCGACCGGGATGCTCGCCGACGAGGCCCGCCAGCTCGGCGAGAGCGCCGACGCCTTCTACGCCGACGCCGCGGACCGGCCGCTCGGCCGGATCGGGCAGCCCCGGGACATCGCCCAGACCGTGGCGTTCCTGGCCTCCGACGCCTCGGCGTTCCTGAGCGGGGCGGTCATCCCGGTCGACGGCGCCGGTACCGCGTGACTTTCCGGTAGCGGATAATCGACCGGACCGAAGGGGAGGGCAGCCGCACATGCCAATCGAAAACCGCCCGCTGCGCGAACAGGTCAAGGAGGAACTGATCAAGCGCCTCGGGCGCGGCACGATCGCGACCAACTCACCGATCAACGAGGGCCAACTGGCCACCGAACTCGGGGTCAGCCGTACGCCGCTGCGCGAGGCGCTGATCACGCTGGAACGCGAGGGCGTCATCACCAGCGAGCGCGGCAAGGGCTTCCGTTTCACGCCGCTCAGCGCGCAGGAGTTCCGCGACCTCTCCGCGATCGTCGCGACGCTGGAGGCCCTCGCCCTGGAGTCCAGTGATCCGGAGCATCTGGCGGCGGCGGCTCCGCGGCTGCTGGAGGAGGCCCGTGCCTTCTCGGCACCGCAGGCCCCGCACGATGTGATCGAGCGGTACGACGACGCCTGGCACGACCTGCTGCTGTCCGGCTGCACCAACGACCGGCTGATGAAGCTGATCACCTCGCTGAAGGTGACGATGCACCGCTACGAGCGGGTGGCCCTGGGCGACCAGGACATCCTGGAGCGTTCCGCCGAGGAGCACGAACGGATCGCGGAGTGCCTCCAGCGCGGCGATCTGGACGCGGCCGTCGCGGCGCTCAAGGAGAACTGGAGCAGCGGAATGCACCGCATCCTGGAACACCTGAAGGACTGATCCGGGCCGGGCGCAGGACACGGCGCCCGGGAAAGTTCCCGCAACGGCAACGCCGACAGCGGATCCGCGCCGGGTGAACACCGCCGGATTTCCAGGTGGTCCGCCCTAGCGTTCCTCTCATGAACAGGGGAAAAGCGTGGGTGCTGGGAGCGACGGGACAGATCGGGCGGGTGGCCGTGCGGACGCTCGTCGAGGACGGCTGGGAGGTGACGGCCGCCTCGCTCGGGGGCGGCGGGGACGAGCGGTGGGACGGGGCGGTGCGCACGGTCGCCCTGGACCGGGACGCGGACGGGGCGCTCGCGACGGCGCTGGGCGAGGGCTGCGACCTGCTGGTGGACATGGTGGCGTACCACGGGGGCCATGCCCGTCAGCTGGCCGCGCTCGCCGACCGGATCGGCTCGGCGGTGGTCATCTCCAGCGGCGCGGTGTACGAGGACGACCGGGGCCGCAGTTTCGACACACAGAGCGAGCCGGACGGCGCACCGCACTATCCGGTGCCGATCCCCGAGTCACAGCGCACCCTGCCGCCCGGCGGGGCGACGTATGGGACGCGGAAGATCCAGCTGGAGCGGGAGCTGCTGGCGGCCGGGGACGCGCTGCCGGTGACGTTGCTGCGGGCCGGGGCGGTGCACGGTCCGCACTGCCGCTCGCCGCGTGAGCTGTACTTCGTGAAGCGGCTGCTGGACGGCCGGAAGCGGCGGGTGCTCGCCCTCGGCGGAAGGGCGCGCTTCCACCCGGTGCACGTCTCCAATCTGGCCGAGCTGATCCGGCTCGCGGCGCTGCGCCCCGGATCCCGGGTGCTCAACGCCGGCGACCCGTCCGCGCCGACGGTCGCGGAGATCGGTGAGGCCGTCGACGCGGTGCTGGGACGCAGCACCGAGACGGTGCTGCGGGAGGGGCTGCCGCAGGAGGACTTCGTCGGCATGACGCCGTGGAGCGGCGGGCACCCCATCGTGTACGACATGACGGCGGCCGGGCGCGAGCTGGGCTACCGGCCGGTCACGGACTACGTGGACTCGCTCCCCGAAACGGCCGACTGGCTCGCGGCGCGACTGGCGGACCGGGACTGGCGGGACGCCTTCCCCGCGCTGCTGCGGGCGTACGGCGAGAAGCTCTTCGACTACGCGGCGGAGGACGCCTGGCTGGACGCGTACGACCGGGAGCGCTGAGGCCGACGGGGTGCGGGGCCCACCGCTGCGCCCGGGCGCGTTCTCCGACGGCAGCGCGGTGGGCCGCCCGCTGCCCGTCCCCGTCCTGTGCGCCGCGCTCCGGCCGGGCGCGGTGTGCACCGGCGGCAGGCCAGCGGAAACGGTCCGCCGGGGCGGGATCAGCCGTCGTGCTCGTGACGGTCGGCGCGCCCGGTGTGCCCCGTGTGCCCGGTGTGCTCCGCCGCGATGCCGAAGCGCTGGCGCTCCCCGGGGACGGACGGCACCCGGCCGACCGAGGACACCGAGCTGATCACCCGCTCCTCGGCGGCTTCCGCCCCCTGCTCCAGTCGTTCCAGGTCGGCGGCCGAGACGAGCGCCACCAACGGCTTGCCGTGACGGGTCACGACCACGCGCTCGCCGCCGTAGACGACTCGGTTGATCAGTTCGGCGAGCTCAGCTCGGGCTTGCGTCACCGGAATCTCGTAGGCCATGGTCCCCAGCCTATGTAATGTCCACCCGGTCCGCCGTGGTCCGGGCCGCCACGGCCGCCTGATCGATCAGGCTCACGGGGCGGCGTCCAGGGTGTAGCGCCGCTGGAACCACAGCGCGACCGACATCAGCACGGCCGGCACACCGGTGAAGCCGACGAGCAGTGCGGTCAGCGCCGTTCCGGACTGGGTGGCGGGCGCGCCCGCCGTGCTGGAGACGAAGCCGCCCACCGCCAGAACCGCCGAGTACACGTACGGTCCGGCGGCGGTGCCGGTCGCCTCGGCGGCGGTCCACACCCCCGTGTACGCCCCGGCCTTCGACGCCCCCGCCGACGCGATCACGTCGGGCACCATCGAGAACGCGAACAACTGCAGCCCCGCGAAAGCCACCCCCATCACCATCACCACGGCAGCGGTGACCACGACACCGGCCGCCCCGTCGAGCGCCGCTCCTGGCAGCAGCGCCAGGGCCCCCGCCGCGAACACGCCCTGGGACAGCAGCAGTCCACGCTGCTTGCCGTGCCGCCTGGACCAGGCCGTCCACACCGGACCCGCGAAGAGCGCCGGCCCGAGGAACAGCCCCATGAACAGTGCGGTGAGCCGTGGGTCGCCGAAGACGTACTCGGTGACGTACGGCAGCGCGGCGAGGAACAGATGTGTGGTCGTGCCCGTGAACAGGTACGACAGCACCAGCGCTCGGTAGTCCCGGTCCCGCCACGCGGCGCGCAGGCCGGCCGGGGACGAGTGGCCGGCC
>NZ_JBHJQP010000187.1:0-15427 GCF_042262625.1 Streptomyces sp. NPDC056347
GCATCCCCCCGTGCGTGCCGGGCCGGGGCGCCACCCTTTCCTTTCCGCTCCGCTCGGGGGAGCGGGGGCGTGTTCAACTGTTGTAGCTACCGCTCAGTAGGTTTTGGGTGGTATGTCCGGCAATACGGTCTCCCGGGTCGTTTTTCGTCCCAGGGGCCGGGCGGTCGTGGGGCCGGGCGGGCCGGGCCGGTTAGGCTCTTGTCGCAAGGCCAAAGCGACCCTGCACCAACAGCGTCATATCCCAGAAGGAGATGCCACGTGCCGTCCATCGACGTCGTCGTAGCCCGGGAAATCCTCGACTCCCGCGGAAACCCCACGGTCGAGGTCGAGGTCGGCCTCGACGACGGCAGCACGGGCCGTGCTGCCGTTCCGTCCGGCGCCTCCACCGGCCAGTTCGAGGCCATCGAGCTCCGTGACGGCGACCCCAACCGCTACCAGGGCAAGGGCGTCGAGAAGGCCGTCCTCGCCGTGATCGAGCAGATCGGCCCGGAGCTCGTCGGCTACGACGCCACCGAGCAGCGGCTGATCGACCAGGCGATGTTCGACCTGGACGCCACGGAGAACAAGGGCTCGCTCGGCGCCAACGCCATCCTCGGTGTCTCGCTGGCCGTCGCCCACGCCGCCTCCGAGGCCTCGGACCTGCCGCTCTTCCGCTACCTCGGCGGCCCGAACGCGCACCTGCTGCCCGTTCCGATGATGAACATCCTGAACGGCGGCTCGCACGCCGACTCCAACGTGGACATCCAGGAGTTCATGATCGCCCCGATCGGCGCGGAGTCCTTCTCCGAGGCCCTGCGCTGGGGCGCCGAGGTCTACCACACGCTGAAGAAGGTCCTGAAGACCAAGGGCCTGTCCACCGGCCTCGGCGACGAGGGCGGCTTCGCGCCGAACCTGGAGTCCAACCGCGCCGCCCTCGACCTCATCGTCGAGGCCATCAAGGAGGCCGGTTACGTCCCGGGCAAGGACATCGCGCTCGCGCTCGACGTCGCCGCGTCCGAGTTCTACAAGGACGGCAAGTACGAGTTCGAGGGCAAGTCCCGCTCGGCCGCCGAGATGACCGAGTACTACGAGGAGCTCGTCTCCGCGTACCCGCTGGTCTCCATCGAGGACCCGCTGTTCGAGGACGACTGGGCCGGCTGGAAGGTCATCACCGACAAGCTCGGCGCCAAGGTGCAGATCGTCGGCGACGACCTCTTCGTCACCAACCCGGAGCGCCTGGCCCGCGGCATCGAGGAGGGCTCCGCCAACGCCCTGCTCGTCAAGGTCAACCAGATCGGTTCGCTGACCGAGACCCTGGACGCCGTCGAGATGGCCCAGCGCAACGGCTTCAAGTGCATGATGTCGCACCGCTCCGGCGAGACCGAGGACGTCACCATCGCCGACCTCGCCGTCGCCGTGAACTGCGGCCAGATCAAGACCGGCGCCCCGGCCCGCTCGGACCGTGTCGCCAAGTACAACCAGCTGCTGCGCATCGAGGAGATCCTCGACGACGCCGCGGTGTACGCGGGCCGCTCCGCCTTCCCCCGGTTCCGCCCCGCGGACCAGTAGGCACAGCGCCCCGCGGACCAGTAGGAACAGCGCCCCGCGGAGCAGCGGGCGCCGCGAACGGCCACGGCCTCCGTCCGTCCCCGCACTCGGTCCCGTACCGTGTGCGGGGACGGATGTGTGTGATGGGGAGGCGGAGAGATGGCCGCGAAGGACCGGGACCGGTTCTCCACCGCGACCCGGCTGCGGCTGCTCGGCGAGCAGACCGCGGCCCGCGTCTACCGTTCGCAGAACCGCCGCCAGGACCGCCGCTCGCGGCTCACCGGCCGGGCGGCCTTCCTGGCGCTCGTCGTCTGCTCCCTGGTGGTCGCGCTCGCGTACCCGATGCGCAGCTACGTCTCGCAGCGGCACGAGATCGCCGACCAGCGGCGCCTGGCGCAGAAGGCCGAGGAACGCACCGAGGAGCTGCGCGACGAGAAGGCGCGGCTCCAGGACGACGCGTACATCAGGCGGCTGGCCCGCACGCATCTGCACTACCTTCTTCCCGGGGAGACCGGTTATACGGTGATCGACCCCGACGCGGTCGAGGAGCGCGAGGGCAGGACGGACGGGTCCGGCCGGCCGTGGCACTCCAACCTGTGGGACGGCGTCGACAGCGCCGACCGCGACTGACCTCCCCGCCCGTCCGCAGTACCGCATTTCGAGCAGACCCGATCAGAACCTAGGCAGGCATGGACACCCCCCCTCCCCAGACCGAGCCCACCGCGCCCACCGAGGCGGACATCGCCGCGTTCCAGCAGCAGCTGGGCCGCCCGCCGCGCGGTCTGCGCGCGATCGCGCACCGCTGCCCCTGCGGCAACCCGGACGTGGTCGAGACGCAGCCCCGGCTGGAGGACGGCACGCCGTTCCCGACGACGTACTACCTGACGTGCCCGCGCGCCGCCTCCGCGATCGGCACGCTGGAGGCGAACGGGGTCATGAAGGAGATGACCGAGCGCCTCGCCACCGACCCGGAGCTGGCCGCCGCCTACCGGGCCGCCCACGAGGACTACATCGCCCGGCGCGACGCCATCGAGGTGCTGGAGGGCTTCCCGAGCGCGGGCGGCATGCCGGACCGGGTGAAGTGCCTGCACGTGCTGGTCGGCCACTCGCTGGCCGCCGGGCCGGGGGTGAACCCGCTGGGCGACGAGGCGATCGCGATGCTGCCGGAGTGGTGGCGCAAGGGGCCCTGCGTCACGCCGTGCGCCGAGCCGGGCGACACGCCGGACGAGGGCTGACCGCCCCTCAGGCCCCCCCACCCCGCTCCTCGTCCGCCGGAGGGGCCCGATTCCACAGGAGCAGCACCATGACCCGCGTGGCCGCCATCGACTGCGGTACCAACTCCATCCGCCTGCTCGTCGCCGACGCCGACCCGGTCACCGGTGAACTCGTCGAGCTGGACCGGCGGATGGAGATCGTCCGCCTCGGCCAGGGCGTCGACCGCACCGGCCGGCTGGCCCCCGAGGCCCTGGAGCGTACGTTCGCGGCGTGCCGCCGGTACGCGGCGGTGATCGAGGAGCACGGTGCGCGGCAGCTCCGCTTCGTGGCCACCTCCGCCTCCCGGGACGCGGAGAACCGCGAGGACTTCGTCCGCGGGGTGGTCGACATCCTCGGTGTCGAGCCCGAGGTGATCAGCGGCGACCAGGAGGCCGAGTTCTCCTTCACCGGGGCCACCCGGGAGCTCTCCGGCCAGGAGCACCTCGCGAAGCCGTACCTGGTGGTCGACATCGGCGGCGGCTCCACCGAGTTCGTCGTCGGCGACGACCGGGTGGGCGCCGCCCGCTCCGTGGACATCGGCTGCGTACGGATGACCGAGCGGCACCTGGTGCGCGACGGCGTCCTGACCGACCCGCCGGCCGCCGGGCAGGTCGAGGCGATCCGGGCCGACATCGAGGCCGCCCTCGACCTCGCCGGGGAGAGCGTCCCGCTCACCGGGGCCGCCACCCTGGTCGGCCTGGCGGGTACCGTCACGACGGTCGCGGCGATCGCCCTGGGGCTGGAGGAGTACGACTCGTCGGCGATCCACCACTCCCGGCTCTCCTTCGAGCAGGTCGAGGAGATCACCGGCCGGCTGCTCGGCTCGACGCACGCCGAACGGGCCGCGCTGGGCGCGATGCACCCGGGACGGGCCGATGTGATCGTCTCCGGTGCGCTGATCCTGCTCGCCGTGATGAAGCGGACCGGGGCCCGGGAGGTCGTGGTCAGCGAGCACGACATCCTCGACGGCATCGCCTGGTCGATCGCGTAACCCCGGGCGGCGCGTCCTCTCCGTACGCGCCCGGTGGTGTCCCGGGCCTTCGAACGCACCGCTCACGCGCGGCTTGGCCTGCACCTTTGAGCCCTGGAGAGGTGTCCGGGCGGTGGTTCGAAGGGTGCCGTGCGACAAAGTTCGTGAACTTCTTCACAAGGATTTCGGCTCCCGGAAGGGCCGTTCGGCCCCTTGCGGGCATCCGGAGTCACTCGCGAGGGTGTTGTGGCTCCGCACCGACACCTCCGGGGCCGGTCGCCGAAGGGCTTTCCGGGGGAGTGGTTCACCCGGCGGAAAGGCTCAAGAGCCAGCTCACAGGCGGTGCATAACGTCCGCGGCCGGGCTGCGGTTCCCCCGGAGTGTCATGACGTAGGTCACGTGGGCGGCGCAGTGTAGCAGAGGGGCGCCCATACCTTGTGAAGGGGCGCACTAACCCACCCGCGCAAGGGGGTGGATACTCGATGCCATGAGCACCACGGAGCGTCCCAGGATCCTCGTTGTAGGCGGTGGGTACGTAGGCCTGTACGCAGCTCGACGCATTCTCAAGAAGATGCGCTTCGGCGAGGCGACCGTCACGG
Organism: Streptomyces sp. NPDC056347; assembly: GCF_042262625.1. Taxonomy (NCBI): domain Bacteria; kingdom Bacillati; phylum Actinomycetota; class Actinomycetes; order Kitasatosporales; family Streptomycetaceae; genus Streptomyces; species Streptomyces sp. NPDC056347. Next base: position 4,351 of record NZ_JBHJQP010000187.1, read on the forward strand.
TCGTCGACCCGCGTTCGTACATGACCTACCAGCCCTTCCTTCCCGAAGCTGCCGCCGGCAGCATCTCCCCTCGGCATGTCGTCGTCCCGCTGCGGCGCGTCCTGCCGAAGGCCGAGGTGCTCACCGGTCGCGTCACCACCATCGATCAGGACCGCAAGGTCGCCACGGTCGCGCCGCTCGTCGGCGAGGCCTACGAGCTGCCCTTCGACTACCTGGTCATCGCGATGGGCGCGGTCTCCCGTACCTTCCCGATCCCCGGCCTCGCCGAGCAGGGCATCGGCATGAAGGGCATCGAGGAGGCCATCGGCCTGCGCAACCACGTCCTCGAGCAGCTGGACAAGGCCGACTCGACGACCGACGAGGAGGTCCGCCGCAAGGCGCTGACCTTCGTCTTCGTGGGCGGCGGCTTCGCCGGCGCGGAGACCATCGGTGAGGTCGAGGACATGGCCCGCGACGCGGCCAAGTACTACACCAACGTGAAGCGCGAGGACATGCGCTTCATCCTGGTCGACGCCGCCGACAAGATCCTTCCCGAGGTCGGCCCGAAGCTGGGCACCTGGGGCCGTGAGCACCTGGAGTCCCGTGGCGTCGAGGTCTTCCTCTCGACCTCCATGGACTCCTGCGTCGACGGTCACGTCGTCCTGAAGAACGGTCTGGAGGTCGACTCCAACACGATCGTGTGGACGGCCGGTGTGAAGCCGAACCCGGCGCTGGCCCGCTTCGGCCTGCCGCTCGGTCCGCGCGGTCACGTGGACACCTCCGAGAAGCTCCAGGTGCAGGGCACCGACTACATCTGGGCCGCGGGCGACAACGCCCAGGTTCCGGACATGATCGGCCGCCGCGCCGGCAACCCGAACGCCTGGTGCCCGCCCAACGCGCAGCACGCGCTGCGGCAGGCCAAGGTCCTCGGCGACAACGTGATCTCCGGCATGCGGGGCTTCCCGCAGAAGGAGTACAGCCACGCCAACAAGGGTGCGGTCGCCGGTCTCGGCCTGCACAAGGGCGTCGCGATGATCGTCATGGGCAAGATGAAGATCAAGCTCAAGGGCCGTCTCGCCTGGTACATGCACCGTGGCTACCACGGTCTGGCGATGCCGACCTGGAACCGCAAGATCCGGATCTTCGCCGACTGGACCCTCGCCATGTTCCTCAAGCGCGAGGTCGTCTCGCTCGGCGCCATGGAGACGCCGCGCGAGGAGTTCTACGAGGCCGCCAAGCCGGCCCCGGCCCCGGCCGCCGCGAAGGCCGAGGGCGAGAAGGCCAAGGCCTCCTAGCCCGCCCGCGGGCCCACTCGCCCGCGTCCTGCCCGAAGGGGCCGTCCGCCATCCGTGGTGCGGACGGCCCCTTCGGCACGTCCAGGTGTGTGTACAGCGCACCTTTTTGCCGTTCCGTTGCGTGGTAGCGGGATGACCGCCGGGCCGTGGACTGTTGAGGGGTACGGACCTCGCCGGGGCGCACTGGTGTCCGGCGTGGTTGCATGCATGTTCGACCAGGTTTGGGCACATTGGAACCACCATCACGGAGGTGTGCGCCATGGCAGACGCCGCATTGCGGCTGACCGCTCTTGCCGAGGAGTTTCTGGGAGAAAAGCTGCCGGTCCGTATCCGGGCCTGGGACGGCAGCCGATCGGGACCGCCCGGTGCCCCCGAACTGGTGATCAGTCACCGCCGCGCGCTGCGCCGTCTGCTCTGGAAGCCGGGCGAACTGGGCCTGGCCCGCGCCTGGGTGGCCGGTGACCTCGACGTGGAGGGCGATCTGTACGAGGCCCTGGACCTGCTGGCCTCACTGATCTGGGAACGGGAGAAGGGGACCGGGGGGGCCGGGCCCCTCGACCCGGTCCGCGACCCGAAGCTGCGGGCCTTCGCCAAGGGGCTGCTGCGGATGGCCGGACCCTGGACCCCGCCGGCCCCGCCGGCCGAGGAGGTGCGGCGCCGCACCGGCCCGCTCCACACCAAGGGCCGCGACCGGGCCGCCATCAGCCACCACTACGACGTGGGCAACGATTTCTACTCCCTGGTCCTCGGCCCCTCCATGGTCTACTCCTGCGCCTACTGGGAGGACGGCGGCACCCTGGAGGACGCCCAGCGCGACAAGCTGGACCTGGTCTGCCGCAAGCTCGGGCTGAAGGAGGGCGACCGGCTCCTCGACGTCGGCTGCGGCTGGGGCTCCATGGCCATCCACGCCGCCCGCGAGTACGGCGCCCGGGTCACCGGGGTCACCCTCTCCGTCGAGCAGGCCGCCTTCGCCAGGAAACGCATCGCGGACGAGGGCCTGACCGACCGCGTCGAGATCCGCGTCCAGGACTACCGGGACGTCAGGGACGGCCCGTACGACGCGATCTCGTCGATCGGCATGGCGGAGCACGTCGGCTCGGACCGCTTCCGTGAGTACGCCGACGACCTCTACGCCCTCCTGAAACCCGGCGGGCGCCTCCTCAACCACCAGATCGCCCGCCGCCCGGAGCCGGACGAGGGCGCTTACGAGGTGGACGCGTTCATCGACGCCTACGTCTTCCCGGACGGCGAACTGGCCCCGCTGGGCCGGACCGTGAGCACCCTCGAAGCGGCCGGCTTCGAGGCCCGGGACGTCGAGTCGCTCCGCGAGCACTACGCGCTGACCCTGCGCCGCTGGGTCGCCAACCTGGAGCGGCACTGGGACCGGGCGGTACGGATGACCTCGCCCGGCCGGGCCAGGGTCTGGCGCCTCTACATGGCCGCCTCCGCCCTCTCCTTCGAGCACAACAGGATCGGCGTCAACCAGATCCTCGCGGTGCGCCCGGCGGCGGGCGGCGCCTCCGGGCTGCCGCTGCGGGCCCGCGCCTGGACGGCCCCCGCGACCGGCTGACCGCCCGTCACGCGAAAGGGGGCCGGTGCGCGCAGCGTACGTACGACTGCGTGCACCGGCCCCCGGCCGTGTTCCGCGAGGCTTCCGCGGCCCGCTACTCCGTCTTGATCGCGGTCAGCATGTTGAGCCTCGCGGCGCTGCGGGCCGGCCAGAGGGCGGCCAGTACGCCCACCGCCGCCGCCAGCGCCAGGAAGATCGCGATCCGGCCCCACGGGAGGACCAGCACGTACCCCGGGATGTCCGAGGAGATGGTCTGCCCGATCGCCCAGCCGAGGAACACGCCGAGCCCGATCCCGACCACCGCGCCGAAGAGCGAGATGACCACGGCCTCCAGCCGGATCATGCGCTTCACCCGGCGCCGGTCCAGACCGATGGCCCGCAGCATGCCGATCTCCTGCTGACGCTCGAAGACCGACATCGCCAGGGTGTTGACGACCCCGAGGACCGCGATGATCAGGGCCATCGCGAGCAGCCCGTACATGATGTTCATCGCGAGGTTGACCGAGCCGCCGAACATGTTGCGGATGTCCTGACGGTCCATGATGCTCACCGCCGGGTTGTTGCCCAGCGCGTCGACCACGGCCTGCTCGTTGGCGTCGGTCGCACCGCCGTCCGTCGTCAGCCAGATCTCCTGGATGTTGGCGGACCCGCCGTGCTCGTCGGCGATGTCCGTGGAGACCAGGACCGGCGAGAGGAAGGCGTTCTCCTCGAAGACCGCGCCGATCCGCAGCTCGCCCTTCTTCCTGTCGTCGAACGTCACCGGCAGGGTGTCGCCGGTCTTCCAGCCCTTGTCCTTCGCGGTCTTGTCGGAGACGGCGATCTCGCCCTTGCCGAGCGTGTCGAGCGAGCCGGAGACGGTTGTGAGCGCGAAGACCTTCTGCAGGTCCGCGGCGGAGACGGCGGAGGCGCTCTGGTAGTCGCCCTTGACCTCGATCCCGGTGTACTGGTTCGGCGAGATGGCCGAGACCTTGCCGGCCTTCTCCAGCGCGGTGAGCGCGGACTTGTCGAGGGCATGGCCGTTCGCCATCGTCACCATGTAGTCGGCCCTGAGGTTGTCCGTCGTCGCCCGGTCGACCGCCTGGCCGAGGGTGACGCCGAGCACCGAGATGCCGGTGACGAGGGTGAGGCCGATGGCCAGCGCGGAGGCGGTGGTGCCGGTGCGGCGCGGGTTGCGGACCGCGTTCTGCGCGGCCAGCTTCCCGGAGACCCCGAAGACCTTCCGCAGCAGCGGGCGGACCAGCGCGATCACCGGCCGCGAGAGCAGCGGGATCAGCACGATGACACCGATCAGCGTGAGGAAGGCACCCACGGCGATGATGGTCCGGCCGGTCGAGCCGGACTTGGCCGCGCCGCCCACGATGGCCGCCGCGCCCAGCAGGCTGATCACCGAACCGATCGAGTTGCGCAGCACCAGGGACTTCACGGTGGCCGTCGCGTGCACGCTGTTCATCGCGGCGACCGGCGGGATCTTCGCGGCCCGGCGGGCGGGCAGCCAGGCGGCCAGCACCGTGACCACGACACCGACGGCGAACGAGGCGACGACCGCGGTGGGCGAGACGACCAGCGGACCGGCCGGGACCTTGGCGCCGAAGGCGCCCATCGCCGAGCGCAGCCCAATGGCGAGGCCGAGCCCGAGGACGAAGCCGATGACCGAGGCGATGACACCGACGAAGGCCGCCTCGAGCAGCACCGAGCGCTTGACCTGGCGGCGGGAGGCGCCGACGGCGCGCATCAGGGCCAGCTCCTTCGTGCGCTGGGCGACCAGCATCGTGAAGGTGTTGGCGATCAGGAAGATGCCGACGAACAGAGCGATGCCCGCGAAGGCCAGCAGCATGGTGTTGATACCGCTCAGGCCCTTGGAGATGTCCTTGGCCTGCTCGTCCGCGAGCTCCTTGCCGGTCTTGGCCTCGGCGTCCTTGGGCAGCAGCGGCTTCACCTCGGCGAGCAGCTTGTCCGCGGAGGCGCCGGAGGCCGCCGAGACGGTGGCCTCATGGAACACGCCGGGCCGCAGGTAGAGCTTCTGGGCGACCTGGGTGTCGAAGAGCACCAGGCTGCCGCCCGCGTTGACCGCACCGTCCTCGGTGGTGAAGACACCGGAGAGGGTGTACTCCTTCACCGGCCCGTTGGTGGCGACCCGGACCCGGTCACCGACGTGGTACTTGCCCTTCTCGGCGGTGTCCGCGTCGAGCGCGATCCGGTCGGCGGAGGCCGGCCCGGTGCCGTCCGTGAAGGTGTACGCGGGGTCCTTGCCGTCCTTGGCGGGGGAGTAGTTGGCCCCGGTGTTCGACCAGCCGTTGCCGATCAGCTTGCCGTCGGGGTCGGCGACCCCGGCGAAGCCGGAGACCCGGCCGGTGGCGGTGCTGACGCCGTCCAGGTTCTGGATCTTCTTCAGGGTGTCGGCCGTGATGCCGGGGGTCTTCTCGTCGGTCTGGTTGGCGTACGTGGTGACGGCGACGGCGACGTCGTCGTAGCTCTTCGCCGACTGGTTGCGCAGGGCGTTGCCGAGGGTGTCGGTGAAGACCAGGGTGCCGGAGACGAAGGCCACGCCGAGCATCACGGCGAGGACGGTCATCAGCAGCCTGGCCTTGTGCGCGAGCACATTGCGCAGGGCGGTACGGAACATGTCAGTCAGTCCTGGGATCGGGAGGAAGTCCTGAGGTCGCGGGGAAGGGCGGGACTCAGCTGGTGCGGCCCTTGGCGTCGAACGCCTTCATCCGGTCCAGGACCCCGTCCGCGGTGGGGTGCATCATCTGGTCGACGATCCGGCCGTCCGCGAGGAAGATGACCCGGTCCGCGTAGGAGGCGGCGGCCGGGTCGTGGGTCACCATCACCACGGTCTGGCCCATCTCGCGCACCGAGTTGCGCAGGAAGCCGAGGACCTCGGCGCCGGAGCGGGAGTCCAGGTTCCCGGTCGGCTCGTCACCGAAGATGATCTCCGGCCGCGAGGCCAGGGCACGGGCCACCGCGACGCGCTGCTGCTGGCCGCCGGAGAGCTCCGTGGGCCGGTGGGTCAGCCGGTCGGCGAGCCCCACCATGTCGATGACCCGGCGCACCCACTCGGCGTCGGGCTTGCGGCCCGCGATGTCCATGGGGAGCGTGATGTTCTCGTACGCGGTCAGCGTCGGCAGCAGGTTGAACGCCTGGAAGATGAAGCCGATCTTGTCCCGGCGGAGCTGGGTGAGCTGCTTGTCCTTGAGGGAGCCGAGCTCGGTGTCGCCGATCCGTACCGAGCCGCTGCTGAAGCTGTCGAGGCCGGCCACGCAGTGCATCAGCGTGGACTTGCCGGAGCCGGACGGCCCCATGATCGCGGTGAACTCGCCGCGCGGGAAGTCCACGGTGACCCGGTCCAGGGCGGTGACCCTGGTCTCGCCCTCCCCGTAGACCTTCGACAGATCCGTGGCGCGTGCGGCCACCGTGGTGACGCTGGGTGCGGAAAGGGTGGTCACGGGACTCTCCTGATTCGGGCTCCGGCCGAGCCTCGTCCGGTTCGTGTTCGGACGTGTTCGGGGACTGTTCGGTACCCCTCAATCCTCCTGGCCGTCGCGGCGCCGATCGTCAGTCCGCATGCCCGTTCCTCGGGCCGTCTTGAGTCGCATCGGCGGTGCCCGGTGTCATCCTGCGGTATGACACGGTCCCCGGGGCCCGTCACTCGGGAGGGCTACAACGGGGCGGCCCGGCGGGGTCCAGGCCCGGTCGGACGGCGCGCGTGTGGCAGGAGCAGGCGCACGCCCGGCGGCTGCGCCGCCCGAGTGCGGCGACTTTACGTCAATTCGGATGGCTTGCCGCCGTGCCCCATACCCTGCCCAGGCATGTGACGATGCCCCTTCAGGAGTGCTGACGGCTCCTCAAACGGTCAATAAAATAAGACAACATCGCCTCAGAGGTCCGCTGTTCGGGCGAGGTACCCCGATAGGGTCATGTGCCAACGCGGAGCCGCGCGCCAGCCTGGATGGTGGAATGCAGACACGGCGAGCTTAAACCTCGCTGCCCCTCGGGGGCGTACCGGTTCGAGTCCGGTTCCAGGCACCACTTCATCGCCGGACGGCCGGTCCGGGCCGCCGCTTCCGCGACCCCTCTCCGGGCCCGCGCGTCCCGTCGGTTCCGCTACTCCTGTTGTTCGGGTGTGAACGCGTCGTACCGGTTGGTCGGCACGTTACTGGACCGCGCGCCGGAGGGTAAAGGGCGATCCGGAATTCCACCCGGAGTGACTCCGGAGTGTGTTCGAGGGTGTGTTCGGGAGCGCGTTCCGGGCGCATTCAAAGCGCATTCGGGGCGCATAGAGCTGCGACATGTATGAATTGCAAAATTATGCAATTCGCTACATGCTTTGTTCTGAAGCGTCCGCCGCTGGTCTCGGACGCATCCGTGCCGAGCTGCACCCCGGCGCTTCCGGGGGCGAGGGGGTCCGTGGTCGTGCCGGTTCCGGAAATGCCAGGTCATGACGGTGCGGGCAGTCGTTCCGCGCCGCTCCTGCGGCGGGTGCGCGCGCTGCTGCCCCGCCGGTCCGACATCGAGGCCATGCGCCGCGACCCGCGCCGCGATCTGCTGGCCGGACTCACCGTCGCCATCGTGGCGCTGCCGCTCGCCCTCGGCTTCGGGGTCTCCTCCGGGCTCGGCGCCGAGGCGGGGCTCGCGACCGCGGTGGTGGCCGGGGCGCTGGCGGCGCTGTTCGGCGGCTCCAACCTCCAGGTCTCCGGCCCGACCGGGGCGATGACGGTCGTGCTCGTGCCGATCGTCGCCGAGTACGGGCCCGGCGGCGTGCTGACCGTGGGGATGATGGCGGGCGTCCTGCTGATCGGCCTGGCCCTGCTGCGGGCCGGCCGCTACATGCGGTACGTACCGGCCCCGGTGGTCGAGGGCTTCACCCTGGGCATCGCCTGCGTCATCGCGCTCCAGCAGGTGCCGGGCGCGCTCGGGGTGCCCAGGCCCGAGGGCGAGAAGGTGCTGGTGGTGGCCTGGCGGGCGGCCGGGGAGTTCGCGAAGGCGCCGAACTGGACCGCCGCCGGGCTCGCCGCCGGGGTGGCGGCCGTGATGCTGCTGGGCGCCCGGCTGCGGCCCACCGTCCCGTTCTCGATCGTCGCGGTGGCCGCCGCGACCGTGGCCGTCGAGGTGTTCGGGCCGTCCGGGGCGCAGCCGATCGGCGATCTGCCGTCCGGGCTGCCCGTCCCCTCGCTGGACTTCCTGGACACGGCGGTGCTGGGCTCGCTGCTGGCACCCGCCGTCGCGGTGGCCGCGCTGGCGGCCCTGGAGTCGCTGCTGTCGGCCACCGTCGCCGACGGGATGACGGTCGGCCAGCAGCACGATCCCGACCGGGAGCTGTTCGGCCAGGGCGTCGCCAACCTGGCAGCCCCGCTGTTCGGCGGTGTCCCGGCGACGGCCGCCATCGCGCGTACCGCGGTCAACGTCCGTACGGGGGCGGGCTCGCGGCTCGCCGCGTTCACCCACGCCGCCGTCCTCGCCGCCATCGTCTTCGCGGCGGCCCCGCTCGTCTCCCGCATCCCGCTCGCCGCGCTGGCGGGCGTACTGCTGGCCACCGCGATCCGCATGGTCGAGGTCGGCTCGCTGCGGGCGATGGCCCGCGCCACCCGGTCGGACGCCGTGGTCCTGGTCCTGACGGCCGTCGCCACACTCGTCCTCGACCTGGTCCAGGCGGTGATCATCGGCCTGGTGGTGGCCGGGGCGCTGGCCCTGCGGGCGGTGGCCGGGCAGGCCCGGATGGACCGGGTGGAGCTGCGCCCCGAGCTGCTCGGCGACCACGGCGAGGAGGAGCACGCGCTGCTGGCCGAGCACATCGTCGCCTACCGGATCGACGGGCCGCTCTTCTTCGCCGGGGCCCACCGCTTCCTGCTCGAACTCTCCGAGGTCGCCGACGTCCGCGTGGTGATCCTGCGGATGTCGCGGATCACGACCGTGGACGCCACCGGCGCCCTGGTGCTCAAGGACGCCGTGCGGAAGCTCGACCGGCGCGGCATCACCGTCCTGGCCTCCGGGATCAGGCCCGGCCAGCTCCGGGCGCTGGAGGCCGTGGGCGCCCTGGAGCTGCTGCGGCCCGACGGGCGCGACTACGCCACCACCCCGGAGGCCATCGCGGCCGCCCGCGTCCGGCTGCACAGCGCCGGAGTGGTCCCCGGGGAGGTGTCCGGGGCGTGAGGGGACGCCTCGGCGCCCCGCCACCGCGCCACGTACCGACCACCCTGCCCACGACGGGCGCCGCCGTCCGCACGGCCCGCGGGACCACGAGCAGGTGAGGGCCGAACGGGGCATCGGGCCGCACCACCCCGGCGTCGGCCCGACCCTGCTGGTCCTCTGACCCTCGGCGAGTCGGCCGCCAACAGCGTCCGGCACGCGGTCGTGGCCTCGCCCGACGTGACCGTGTCCTGCGCGGCGGGCCCCGGCACGTTCGCCCTCGGCGTCCACGACAGCCACCCGTACCGGCCGGCACCGGCCTTGCTGCGGTCGCCGAACTCACCCACGGCCCCGGGGGCACCGCCGTGGTGCGGGGCGACGCGGACGGGCCCGGGAAGAGCATCTGGACCACAGTGCCGTCGCGGAGCGCGTAGCGCGGCTCGGACGGGGGATGTTCTTCATAGCTAAAGTTGGCAATTCACGAGGTCGGCAAGGTGGGGCGGGCGCGCGAGGATGGCCCCATGGCGAAAAGTTTTGGGTGGACGCGATGCACGGGACACGCACGGCCGCGACGGGCCGACCGGTCGGCCGGGGCCGGGGACGCGAGGCCGCTTCGATGAGCGCGCCGCTGTACCAACTGAAGGCCGAGTTCTTCAAGACCCTCGGCCACCCCGTACGCATCCGGGTGCTGGAGCTCCTCAGCGAGCGTGAGCACGCGGTCTCCGAGATGCTGTCCGAGATCGGCGTCGAGCCCGCCCACCTCTCGCAGCAGCTGGCCGTCCTGCGCAGGGCGAACCTGGTGGTCACCCGCCGGGAGGGCTCGGGGGTGTACTACTCGCTGGCCAATCCGCAGGTGGCGGAGTTGCTGAAGGTCGCCCGGACGATCCTGTCCGGGGTCCTCGCCGGCCAGGCGGAACTGCTGGCGGACCTGCGCGCGAGGGAGTAGCGCGAGGAGCGGTACGGCGGCCCGGGGCAGGCCCTTCCCGGGCCCGGCGCCAAGGACACGGCCGTCCGTGCGGAGCGACCGGCCGGGGGTGCCCCGGCGCGTCGCGGACAGCGGGTGGCGTCAGCCTGTCGGTTGCGCAAAGATCCTCCCCAAGCACTAGCCTGATTCTTTTGCCTACCCATTACTCTTGTGGGAAGGCCACGCAGGGTGGCCATGGAGGAGTGAGATGAGGAGCAGCAACCCGGTCTTCTCGCGACGGGGCTTCAGCCGCGACAACGGATACGCGGGCTTCAACACGGCGCCGCAGGCCGGGGCCCCCGCAGCGGGTGCCAACCCGTACGCGCAGGGCACGGCCGCGAACCCGTACGCCACCAACCCCTACGCCCAGCCGGACGCCCAGCTCGGCGCCCCGCAGGCACCGGCGCGCACCGGCGCGATGACGATCGACGACGTCGTCACGCGCACGGCCATCACGCTGGGCACCGTGGTGCTCGGTGCCGCGGCCGCCTGGTGGCTGCTGCCGGTCGACGCGGCGAACCTCGGCAAGTCGTACGGCATCGCGATCGGCGCCGCCCTGGTGGCGTTCGTGCTGTCGCTCATCCAGTCCTTCAAGCGCAGGCCGGTGCCGGCGCTGATCGTCTCGTACGCGGCCTTCGAGGGCGTCTTCCTCGGAGTGATCTCCAGCGCGGTCAGCACCTACATCGGGCCGGGCGTCGTGATGCAGGCGGTGATGGGCACCATGTGTGTCTTCGCCGGTGTGCTCATCGCGTACAAGATGCGCTGGATCCGTGTCACCCGCCGGTTCTACGGCTTCGTGATGGCCGCGGCCATGGGCTTCATGCTCCTGATGATGGTGAACCTGCTGTTCGCCGTCTTCGGCGGCGGTGACGGGCTGGGCTTCCGCAGCGGTGGCCTCGGCATCCTCTTCGGTGTCGTCGGGATCATCCTCGGCGCCTGCTTCCTGGCCCTGGACTTCAAGCAGGTCGAGGACGGCATCGCCTTCGGCGCGCCCCGCGAGGAGTCCTGGCTGGCCGCCTTCGGCCTCACCATGACGCTGGTGTGGATCTACCTGGAGATGCTGCGTCTGATCTCCATCCTCAGCGGCGACGACTGATCCGTCGTCCCGCGCCCGTACGACGGGAACGGCCCGCAGGCACCGCC